>JBFKMY010000262.1:0-3982 GCA_041629615.1 Thermodesulfovibrionia bacterium
AAATCTGGACAGTGAAAATTCAATGCCTATTGTGAAAAGCAGGAGGATAACACCAATTTCCGCGAGGGTCTGGACATCGGTGATGTCATCAATAAAATTCAGTCCATGCGGCCCGATCAGCATTCCCGCCAGCAAAAACCCTACAATAGAAGGGACGTTGATTCTGCCAAGCGCAAATATGACAACAGCGGATATCCCAAGGATAAGTACGATAGATTTT
The DNA here is from genome assembly GCA_041629615.1 of Thermodesulfovibrionia bacterium. Classification (GTDB taxonomy): domain Bacteria; phylum Nitrospirota; class Thermodesulfovibrionia; order UBA6902; family UBA6902; genus JBFKMY01. The sequence goes on from JBFKMY010000262.1 coordinate 221, forward strand.
AGAAAAACAAGTTCGTGCATATGTAATCAATAGATTACCTCTTTTAAGGGAAATGTCAATTGACAGTATCCAAAAGACAAACATCCCTCATCCCGCTCTCTCTTGACGGTATCTGTATCTTATTCGAATTACTTATGGACCCATAAGCTCAAGGAATTACTGATGGCCGTTGTTATACTTTATACAGCTGCAAGGAATATTACTCGTCTGATAAATGCCCTGAGTGCGTGTGCATTCCTGTGCGAGCGGATGGCTTGAGGCTGCCTCCAGACCGTAAAACCCGGGATTTGATATATCGTTCAGTACCTTCAGGAGAGAATAATGGAAAGAAAGATCAGCAAGTTATTAGTCGCAAACCGCGGGGTACCCGCTGTCAGGATTGTTCATACCTGCAGGGACAGAAAGATCAGGACGGCTGCGGTCTACAGCACGCCTGACCGTCTTGCGCATCATGTGTTTATGGCTGACTCTGCCGTGCATATAGGAGAAGCACCCCCTGTTGAGTCTTATCTGAATATGGAACATATGATCAACGCCGCCCTGCAGACCGGATCTGATGCTGTTCATCCGGGATGGGGCTTTCTGGCAGAGAATGAAAAATTCGCGCGGATGGTCATGGATGCCGGACTCACATGGATCGGGCCTCCGCCGGAGGTTATCAGACTGATGGGAGACAAAATCCAGGCCAAAAAGGTCGCTGAGGCGGCTCATGTTCCCACTATTCCCGGTATCAGCGGTGTTAAAGATATCAAGGAAATCAAAACATGGCTGAAGAGCGGGGGCGTTGAATTTCCGATAATGATAAAGGCGGCCGCAGGCGGCGGAGGAAGAGGCATGGTCAAGGTTGAAAGTGAACGGGCGCTTGAGGCTGCTTTTTCACAGGCAAGGTCCGAGTCCATGAAGGCATTCGGCGATGATACCATCCTCGTTGAGAAATACATTGAATACGGCAGGCATATTGAAGTGCAGGTCGTTGCTGATGATCATGGCAATGTTGTCCATCTTTTTGAGAGGGAATGTACCATACAGAGACGAAACCAGAAGATCATCGAGGAAGCACCATCACCGACACTCAATGAAAACCTCCGCCACGAGATATGTTTTACCGCTGTCAGGCTCATGCGCGAAATGGGGTACAGGTCTGCCGGTACAGTGGAGTTCATCTTTGATTCATCGACACGGAAATTCTATTTTCTTGAAGTCAATACGCGGTTACAGGTAGAGCACGGAATTACCGAGCTTATTACCGGCCTGGACATTGTGGGTATAATGCTTGATGTTGCTGCGGGAAAGCAACTGCCTTTCAGTCAGACTGATATTCATCCCAACAGATGGGCACTGGAAGTGCGGCTCAATGCAGAGGACCCCAAGACCTTCAGTCCGTCTTTTGGTACCATATCACGTCTTCAGGTCCCCCAGGGCCCGAACGTGAGGGTATCGTCGGGCGTTTATGAAGGAGACGATGTTCCTCCCTATTATGACTCCCTTTTTATGCTGTTAATGACAGCCGGGGCTGACAGGGCAGATGCGATCAGGGTCATGGACAGGGCGCTCGGCAGGAACCTGAGGGTGGAAGGGATAAAGACCCTGCAGCCGCTGCTCCTCAGTATCATCAGACACCCTGCATTTATTGACGGCGAGTTTTCAACGCGGTTTATTGAAGAACATCATGATGAACTCGTATCGACGTTCAAGGAAAAGGACAGCGAAGACGAAGTGCTCAAGATAGCAAAATACGTTGCCGAAATATCAGCGCTTGGACCGCAAAGCTGGATGTGAGGAAAAGATGAAAAACAATAAATTGAAAATGCAAAAAGAGAGAACTGAAACGGATAATTATGTCCTCGTCAAACCCGGCATGACGCCGAAGGAAATAGTTGCATTGGTCCGCTCACACCAAAAGGTCTTTCTGACCTCTACCGGAATGCGGGATGCGGGACAGTCTGATTTCAAGAACCGGCACCGTATTTACGATCTTGCAACCCTTGCTCCTTATTACAACAACATGGGGCTTTTCAGCGCTGAATGCCACGGAGGCGCAAAATGGCATGTCGGTGTAATGAACAGAAGAGAAAGCCCTTTTGAGGAAATAGAACTATTGAGAGAGATTATGCCTGATGTTCTGACCCAGACCCTTATCAGGGAAACAAATCTATGGGGGTACAGACCGTATCCGAAAAACGTGATCGAGTATGTAGTGTCCAGGATCGACATAGACGTATGGCGGTGTTTTTCCTTTTTGAATGACGTAAGGAATATGCGCGCTGTAGCAGAGGTGGTGATGAAGCGGGGAAGACTGTTTCAGCCCGCCATTTCTTTTACTGTTGCCGAGTGGGCAACGAATGATTACTATCTGAATGTACTCAGGAATATTGTTGATCTCTGCGGAGGCGTTGATGAAATCGTTGTCTGCATTAAAGATATGGCCGGCGTGGGAAGCATTAGTAGGATAGGCACGCTCGTCGACTCCATCAAACAGGCATATCCTGAGATTGTCCTCCAGTATCACAGGCATATAACTGACGGGCTTGTCATGCCTGCTCTTCTGGCAGCGGCAGTAGCCGGGGCCAGGATCATTGACGTGGAGGAAGACTCCCTTGTCCGCTTTTATGGAGAAGCCCCAATCCTGGGTGTCCATGCATATTTTGAGGAGTCGGGCATACCCGTGCATCTCAACAGGAATGCATCAGAAGCAGCTGTTCAGAAAGTCCGTGAATGGATAGGGCATTATGAATGGGCAGAATCTCCGTTTAAAGGGTATGACCATACTGTTACCTATCATAAAATGCCGGGAGGTGCGTTTCCGAGCTCTTTCGAGCAGGCGGGAAAGGGAGAATTCCTGCATTTTATGCCGGCGATTTTAAAGGTGATGTCACTCTATAACAGGATCATTCACTATTTCGACGTTACTCCGGGGTCGCAGATTACGTGGGTGACGTGCAGCGGTATAGTGAACGGATATGCAAAAGAAAGGGGGGAATCGGGGGTAAATCACCTTATCGAGCTTCTTGCAAAATTCATTGATGAAAAAGCTCTGGACCTTGAATCAATGGAAAGGGAGGAACAGGAAGAGATCCTCGCTCTTTTCAGGAACGCACCGGGGGACTTTAAAAATCTTCTTGTCGGGAATTACGGAAAACTGCCCATGGGCTGGCCGCCTGAATGGGTATACAGGAGCGCATTCGGAGCGGACTGGGAGACAAAGACCCGGGAAAGAAATGAGCTGTCTCCCCTTGACCTTCTGGAAGATGATGATCTCATCAGGCTGAGAAAAGACCTCTCTGAAGCCCTGGGCAGAACGCCTTCCGAGGAGGAGTTTATTCTATATCTTATGCATCCCAAAGATGCCCTGCAGTTTGTTGAATTTCGTGAAAAATACGGGGAAGCCCCTCTTGTACTTCCGACCGATGTCTGGCGAGAAGGCCTGAAAAAACCGGGAGACAGGGTCGAATTTGAACTGTGGGGAAAACCATACTGCATAGAGCTTGTCTCAATGGGTAGCGAGCATGAAGGGATCATTCATGTCGTGATGAAGGTGAACAGCAAAACAAGGGTATATTCCGTTGAAACTCCAAGAGCAAAGAAGGCGGAGATCAGGATGGCGAAAGAACCGGGTGATATCCCCTCAGCAATAAGGGGAAATGTCTGGAGACTCGGAAATCCTGCGAGGGGAGCTCTCAAAGCCGGGGACATTGTCCATAAGGGAGAAGAGATCGTAAATATCGAGGCAATGAAGATGGAAAATGCAGTCGAGGCCCCGTT
>JBFKMY010000263.1:0-3968 GCA_041629615.1 Thermodesulfovibrionia bacterium
ACGGGAAGAATGTTTGCGGGATCAGCGGGGTCTTCATGACTGTCGTGAGCGTGCTTGGAATGAATGTATGATTCGTAGAGGCTGATCTTTTCTTCCGTAACTTCCGGGATGGAGTGAATGGCATCACGAATATCGCCATTTTTCCTTAATGTCCGTTTATGACTCCTGCTGAGGACGAACCTGTCTGTGTCAATACGTAAAGGAATACAGTCCGCACAGTGTTCACAGATGTTTCTATAGAATATCTTACCAAGCCGTCTGTATCCCCTGGCCAGGAATGTATGGAAGGCTTCACTGTCCTGTTTTCCCGGGATGAAATATTCAATAGTTGATATTCGTCCGTCCCTGAAATAAGGGCAGGGGGAACTGTCCTGGAATGATAAGAAATTGCTTTTCAATCCGTATGTGCGTTTACAATTGCTGTAAAAACAAATTCTGACTTTGACAGATAAGCGGCAATGGATTACAGAGATCCGGATCCCCGCTCATTAGACAGTGGAATGTATATGTAATGTGCTGCCTGGTTTCTGGAATGTCTTATTACAACGGTGCATTATACTGATCGCTGTCATAGTCATGGTATCTGTTCCGGAATTTCGTTTGTGTCCTTGCCGCTGTTTTACTTGTATGTCTGCTTTTCTTTTGATGGCCCGCCCTGTCTTCATTGACATGTTCTATTTTCTTTTCATATCCCTTTAAACTGCCGATCAGACAGCTGAGGACATTTGTTGAAATATCAATAATCTGATTTTCCGAAAACCCTTTTCTTCTTAAGATCCGGTAAAAGACTTTTGCAACGACCCGTGATCCCTTTTGTGTGTCCTTTGCGGCAAGATCTATTATTTTTTCAAGATTACTTTCATTCATAAACACTCCCCCTTTTTAAGGACCTCCTGGCTATTCAAGGGCCCTTTGCTCAAAAGACGCATATAGGTATACTCTCATACCGGCATACTAATGATCAAGGTTTATTTTAGCCGCAATAACTGCTGCTCCCAGTGCGCCGATAATTTGCGGATTATCGGGGACGAGGACTCTCTCTCCCGTCCCTCTCTCGAGGGCCCTGACTATGCCTCTGTTCAGCGCAACTCCGCCGGACATGGCCACGGGGGCGTTAATCCTTGGAGATAACTGTTTTAATAACGTGATCGTTCTGATAATCACCATTTCGTGAATGCCCCTGACAATATCATGCGCTGAAGCTCCCCGTGCAATCAGGGTCACAACTTCTGACTCCGCAAAGACCGTGCACATCCTGCTGAGCGTTAAAGACTTTTTTGCATGTGCGTCATGGCTGCTTAAGTCCTCCAGCCCCATTCCCATGGCATTTGCCATTGCTGCAAGGAACTTGCCCGTTCCTGCAGCACAGGCATCATTCATGCGAAAACGGGCCTCATCACACAAAATGACCTTTGTGTCCTGCCCGCCTATCTCAACGATTGTTTTGACCTCCGGAAATACATATTTCATTCCGGCTGTATGGCAGGTAATTTCCGTTATCACCCCGTGGGCAAAAGACACGATATCACGCCCCACTCCAGTTGCAATAATACGTTTGCAATCACCCGTTTTTAATCCCCCTGAAATGTTCAGCGCCTCCCTGCTTGCCTTTTCTATCGCTTTTTTGTTGTCGGAGCCGGTGGGAACAATACTGGACCCCAGTATATGTCCGCTTCCGTTCCTGCTGAATACGACGGTCTTTATTGACGAAGATCCCACATCAATTCCCATGTAGTATTCTTTATCATGTTCTGGAGAGAGGGAAGCGGGTTTTCTTTTGCCGGAGGGACCGGAGCCGTGCATTGATTTTCTCGTTTTTAACCCTTCCAGAAATGCGTGGAGTCTTGTCCTCAGGAGTTCGCTCCGCTCATCGACAAGGCAATCACCGCTCAGGTTGAGCAGGGGCAGGCCTTTCTCCTGATGCAGCACCCCGGAAACCATGGGAAATGTACTCTTGGTCCACTCGCAGTTTTCATGGGAAAAATGGATCACCCCGTCCACGTTGTACGTGTCTGCCAGATGACCGAGGTCTTTTGACCGTTGTAATGAAGTTCTGTACTGTCCTCCGCCTGAAAGGATTTCCCTGGCAAGGCTTTGATAGGGTCGTGACGGGTCCATTTCACCCCGGGAAGGATAATTGACTTCCTCGAATGCGACCACGGCGTTATGTTCTTCCAGTATGTCAAATATTTTGTTGCTGTAATACGGTCTCAGGTGGAGCCACAGCAGTCTGAATTTTTCCTCGGGAAGATCGTTGATTTTGCTGTCTCCTCTTGCAGCGAGTTCTGAAGAGAGAAGCCTGTAGATGTCCACAATCTCTTCAGATCCCCACGCCTGTGACAGGACCGTGGCGTAATCGAGGGCTTCCCGGCCCGGCATTGGAGAAGGCACTGCCTGCCGCAGCTCCCCGATCTTTTTCCATTCCCGCGCAGCCTGATTTGAAAACTCAATTGCCTTTGGCAGCCTTTCTCTGTCTACTTCATCCAGGCCTATTCCTGTTTTTCTGCAGAGCAGCACCATCAGACGTTTAAGCTGGCCGGCCAGGTACTCAACAGACGCGGCACTTGCATCAAGCGGTATGTTTAAATAAAAATAATCGCTTCCATAATATCTGCTGACATCATGAAGAATTGACCCTATTCCGGTGCAGAAGCTGGGCGAACCGATAACAAGGTCAGGCGTTGGCATAACCCCCTCATGCACTCCACCTATGGTGGTTTTCAGAAAAGAGCATAATTTAGGCTCATATTGATTCTCTTCAGCTGTCTGAATAGCATTTCTTACGGCCGTCTGGTATTGCGAAACAGCGGAACAGGACATTTCCGGGGTAAAGGGCAGTGCGCCTGCTGCATACATAATTTCCGATGGCACGAGAAAACTTCTCCATGCAACGACCGTGTGCGGATTGTAGGCGCTCAGGAGCTGCCTGGCAATATGGGCCGTCCTTTTCTCGGAGGATTTCAGCAGCCCGGTTTTTTGTTCTCTCTGCTCTTTCCCGCCTTCTTTTAAAAAGGTCAAAAATTTTTTCTTCTGCTCCAGCCGGGATTGACGTATGAAGCTTCTGCCACGCCTGTCCGGATCCGCAGTGTTTTTATTACTCCTGTTTTCAAACACAGATTCCAGGGCCGGCATTTCTTCAGCGTGCGAAGCACCGCATGCACACTCACAGGTATCGTACTCATTGCAATGACAGGATGCGTTTAGCATTGTTTCCATGTGTGTTCCTCCATTAATAGGGTTTCTTTAATTTCAAAAATATAACCCCGGCCGTTGCGATGATTCTCTGCATCCATCGGGCAACATCCGGCGCAGCCAGGCTTACTCTTACTATCATGTAATTATGCGAGTGCCCTGTAAGCGCCTGAACTGCAAGTACCCTGCCAGCCTTATAAGTGCTTGATTATATGCAATTCAGGGACCACTGCCCTTTTACGCGAAGCAATGACTTCCGGTATGTATTATTTTTTCCGGTATTGCGGGGAACCGAATCCCGGTAAAAGGAATGCGGGGATGGGATTATATCACTTCAGGCCCGAACCGGGTGATACTAAAGCAGCTTTGCAGCCTGCTCCGCAAGGGGTGAACGGGCGCTGTGCTTAAGGTTCAGATAGCAGAAGTTCTCCTCCTGGATGAATTTGTTTATGAGATAGGCCAGTCCGTTTGATGCAGCGTCCAGGAAGGGGGAATCAATCTGTTCAAGGTCCCCGGTGAATATTACCTTGGTTCCCTCTCCGCAGCGCGTGATAATGGTCTTCACGTCAAGGGGCCTGAGGTTCTGGGCCTCATCTATGATCAGGTACCGTTTCGGAAGGCTTCTTCCCCGGATATAGGTGAGGGGTTCTATATGGACCACCCCTGATTCTACCAGATAATCCGAACTCCTGTAGTAGACGTCCTTGTCAGTTACCTGTTCATCCGATGTGCCGACGATAACATCGAGGTTGTCATAGATCGGCTGCATCCAGGGA
>JBFKMY010000264.1:0-3968 GCA_041629615.1 Thermodesulfovibrionia bacterium
CCTTTGATGTCAATCTCAATATATGCTGACCCAAGAATATGTCCGGCGTCCCGGAACAGGGCAGTAACGCTGTTATTCAGTCGGACGGGTTCTTCATATTCAGCAAACTGAGTGAAGTACCTCAGAGACTCAAGGGCATCGAAGGTCGTGTAAAGGGGCCCTCTCTTAACAAAGCTCCTTGTGGGATGTATTTTTTTCCAGTATTCGTAATCTTCTTCCTGAATCCTGGCAGAATCCATGATGACTGTTTTTGCAATATCATAGGTGCCGGAAGTACAGATGATTTTTCCCTTAAACCCTTTTTTCACGAGTACAGGGATCCTGCCGCAGTGGTCGAGGTGTCCATGGGTGAGGAGGAGATAGTCTATGGAAGAAGGGTCAAAACTAAAGTCATCGAAATTCCGGTTCTCCCATCGGGACTGGCCCTGAAAAAGCCCGCAGTCAATAAGAATGTTCACCCCTCCGGTCCTCAGCAAGTAACAGGAACCGGTAACTGTCTCGACTCCTCCGTGAAAGGAAAGAAAAGATGCCATGGATAAAATTATATCACATAACTATCCGGGCTCAATAGTTATTCCGATATCTTCCCGGTTACTGAAGGGTCAACAGGGGAAACGGCAATCCGCTACATCTCCCCGAATTCAAGCCCTACGATATCCTGCAATGTTGATACTGCCTTGAAGGCCTCCTTGAGAACTTCCTGATTTCTGTGTGAAAGCTGATGGGGAGAAAGGTAATAATCATTCGTCCCTTTTGTCAGATAATTATCCACCTGGGCCCTCAATGTGTGATAGAGAATCACCCTGTAGGCATTTTCAAAATATTCGGAATCATCCCTCTTAATAATGCCTTTTCCAACAAGGGCCCGGATTCTGTTCAGGGTCGATGTCTCCCGGATTGCATGTTTAAGCGCGAGAATGCGTGCTGACTCAATCATAAAGATCAGTCCGCTTTTCTTCATGTCAATCTCTCCCCTGTGTCCCTTCGCCTTGTCCGTTATAAACGTATTGAACAGTCCCAGAGGGACTTTATGTCTTCCCTCCTCTTCATCATGCATCTGCCTCAGGACATTATGATGCTGTGCAAGAGTATCAAAGGCATGGTCCTGGTATTTCTGAAAAAGATCGGCGCTTCCGTAGAGAAAAGAAGAATCAAATATAAGTGTCATGTACCGGACCGTGTATTCTTCCTGTCCGCTGATAATTTTGGATAAATGGGAAAACCATTCGGACATCCTCTTCCGCCAGGCCGGATTATGTCCCATGATTTTACCGGGGCAGTACGGAAAGCCGACTTCGTTCAATTGATCTGAAAGCCTCCTGGAAATTTCAAGGAAGTACGTATCGTACTGACGGTGATGTCTGTCATCAAAGTCATCCATGATGACACAATAATCCTGGTCCGGAAACAGGAGGTTTTCTTTTCTCCCGTGACTCCCGGTTACAAAGAAGCAGTAGTCAATATCAGGCGGAGCGCCGTATTGATCTATTGTTTTTGCAAGCAGGCGTTTGTGGATTCCCGCATTGACCAGTGACAGCATGGTCACAATATCAGCAGGATCGGTATTTGCTTCCATTTTTTCCTTAACGAGATATATCATTTCATCCCTGATAGTTCTGAAATCCTTTACTGATGCTGCCTCCTGCAGCTGCCCCAGAATAAGAAACGGTTCGGCATACCGTATTTTCATGATCTGCCTGAGCGTAACGATTCCGGCAACTTTGTTTTCGTTCACTATAGGGAGATGCTTTATAGCATACCGGTAAATAAGCGACAGGGCATCGAACAATGTCCCGTCAGGGGGGAGACACACAGGATCGGGCGTCATTATTGTGCGTATTTCCCTCTCATCCCTCCTTTCCCCGGAGCCTGCAACCACGTTCCTGACTATATCACGTTCGGTAACAATACCAAGAGGTTTAAGGTGCTCATCCGTTACAATAACAGATGATATCTTCCTTCGTGCCATCTCTTCTGCAACATCGCGGATCGAGTCATGGGGCATGCAATGGTACACGTTCTTTTCCATGACATTTTCCAGAGACTCATCGTACCGGAAGGCGGCAAGCCTGTATAAGGCATCACTCTTCTGCTCCATTCTCGCTCTTCCGGAATGCTGACTGTTTTTATTTTTCATAAGGCCTTTTCTTTCAATGCACTGTTTATTTTACACGAATCATTCATAAGTGTTAATGTATACAGAGCACTGTTGGAAAATAAGCGCTACTATATGTAACACGCAAGGCATATTGTAACTTTCAGTAGCACACTCTTATGCAAATGGAGAGCGTGACGGTCACGTTCAGCATTATAATATGCTGATTTTTAAGCTATTATTATTCATGACCTTTTCTGTGTATGGGCACTCTTCTTGCATAATTTGTACCAGTCTTGTAATTACAAAATCCAGCAATTACAATATTTCAACCACTTAAAAAGGAGGAACGATTAATGTCTGAGAAGGAATCCATCCAAGTTTTATCATCGGAACAGAGGACCTTTCCACCGTCAAAAGAGATGAGCGAGAAAGCCCACATCGGCAGTATCGCAGAATATGAAAAAATGTACAAACGATCAGTGGAAGACCCCGAGGGATTCTGGGGAGAAATAGCTGAAAAAAATATTGTCTGGTCAAAAAAATGGGATAAAGTAGTTGAATATGATTTTAGCAGGCCTGAGATCAAGTGGTTCCTCGGCGGTAAACTCAATGCCTCTGTCAACTGCCTTGACCGGCACCTCACTGCAGGGAGAAAGAACAAGGCGGCAATTATATGGGAGGCTGATGACGGTTCATACAGGACATTTACCTATCAGCAGCTTCATCGTGAAGTAAACAGATTCGCCAATGTGCTTAAGAAAAATGGTATCAAAAAGGGTGACCGGGTCGCCATATATATGCCAATGATCCCGGAGCTTGCCATTGCCATGCTTGCCTGTGCCAGGATCGGCGCCATTCACAGCATCGTATTTGGAGGATTCAGTGCCCAGGCCCTCAGGGACAGGATACAGGACTGCAAGGCAAAGATGGTCATTACTTCCGATAAGGGCGTCAGGGGCGGTAAACTTGTGCCCCTGAAGACCAATGCGGATAATGCAATTGAGGAATGTCCCACCATTGAAAAGATGATTGTTGTGCAAAGGGCCGGTGACATTGAAATGAAAAACGGAAGAGACCTCTGGTGGCATGAAGAGATGGGAGCAGAGGACATCGGCAATTACTGCGAACCGGAACAGATGGAGTCAGAAGACCCCCTCTTCATTCTCTACACATCGGGCTCAACAGGGAAGCCCAAGGGAGTGCTGCATACAACAGGCGGTTACATGGTCTATACGAACCTGACGTTTAAATATATATTTGATTATCATGAAGAAGATACCTGGTTCTGCACAGCGGACATAGGATGGGTAACCGGGCACAGTTATATCGTCTACGGACCTCTGTCAGAAGGCGCAACAAGTGTTATGTTTGAAGGTATTCCCACATATCCGGATCCCGGAAGGTTCTGGGATATGTGTGACAAGCACCAGGTCAACCAGATATACACGGCACCGACAGTTATCAGGGCCCTCATGAGGTCCGGTGAAGAGTGGCCGAACAAATACGACCTGTCATCCCTCAGGCTCCTCGGTTCCGTTGGCGAGCCAATCAATCCTGAGGCATGGATGTGGTATCACAAGAACGTCGGAAGGAGTAAACTTCCCATAGTCGACACATGGTGGCAGACCGAAACAGGAGGCATCCTCATTACGCCCCTTCCCGGGGCAATGACGCTCAAGCCCGGTTCGGCAAACAAACCGTTCTTCGGTGTTGTTCCCAAAATTGTAAAGCAGGACGGTTCTCCTGCCGGAGTCAACGAAGGAGGGTTTCTCCTCATTGAAAAGCCCTGGCCGGGCATGATCAGGGGCACCTACGGTGATCCTGAACAGAAGCGCGTTAAAGAAGTATATTTCTCGCAGTTCCCCGGCAC
>JBFKMY010000265.1:0-3960 GCA_041629615.1 Thermodesulfovibrionia bacterium
CTTCCGGCAGATCGGTCAGGTCCTTTATAGTCGGTTCTTTACCGCACACCGGACAATTATCGTTTTTGGGTATCCTGACTTTTCTGAAATTTACTGCGAGTGCATCATATATTAACAGATTCCCCTTTAAGGGTTTCCCTTTCCCGATAATCAACTTCAAAACCTCTGTTGCCTGAAGTGCGCCAATAACACCGGGTAAAACACCGAGCACACCGGCTTCCTGGCAGGAGGGAACAAGCCCGGCCGGCGGCGGCTCTTCAAAGAGACAGCGGTAACAGGGACCGTCACCCGGCAGAATGGTCGTAACCTGTCCTTCGAACCTTAATATAGCACCGCTAATGAGAGGTTTTTTGAGCATGACACAGGCGTCATTAATAAGATACCGCGTAGGGAAATTGTCCGTGCCGTCAACAATTACGTCATAGTCCCTGAACAAATCCATTATATTTTTGCTGTTTAACCGCTCCTTGATCGCAACAACCCTTACATCGGTATTCAGAGATTCAAATGTCTGCTTTGCCGATTCAGCCTTATTCATATCGAGCGTCTTTACACTGTGGGCAATCTGCCTCTGAAGATTGCTCAGTTCAACGTGATCATTGTCCACCATTGCTATGGTCCCAACGCCCGCTGCTGCAAGGTAGTACCCGACCGGACAGCCAAGTCCCCCTGCACCGACTATTAAAACTTTTGCCCCCGAGATTTTTTTCTGCCCCTTGCCGCCTACTTCAGGCAGGATGATATGTCTGCTGTATCTCTTTAACTGCTCTTCCGTAAAGTCCATCAGTCCTCGACCTCTTTTCTGATCTGAATAATCCATTCCTTTTGATTGATTTTTTCCGCCTTAAGCACTGAATGTCCGTAATTCAGCATGGCCTTGGGAATACTGTCAGCTGCCTCAGGATAATCCAGAATTATTTCAATGATCTGTCCGACCTCCAGCCCCTCAACACCGAGTTTTGCTTTTACCAGTGTATAGGGACAGACTTCGCCCCGTATGTCAAGGTTCTTATCTATTTTTATATCGTTCATCCTATGTATCATCTCCTTCCACCCGTATATACATCGTTTTGCCCGATACAACAGAGAGTCTGTTAATTTCTTTCAGGGCCTGACCCATGTCCTTTTCCCTTGCTTCATGGGTCATCATGACCAATGGCACGGCTTTTTCTTTTTTTCTCCCTTTCTGTATCATTGACTCGATGCTGATATTGTGGCTTCCTAATATCCCCGATATTCGGGACAGGACCCCCGGCTTGTCAATGGCTGAGAACCTGAGGTAATAACTTGTCCTTATGTCCTCCATTTTTTTAATTTTTAAACCGGTGCTTTCTGCCCGGTTCATTCCCCGGATTCTTTCGGAAGCGCCGGTCATTATATTTCTTGCAATATCAACTATGTCGCTGACAACAGCACTTCCGGTAGGCATCTCACCGGCACCCTTTCCATAATAGAGCGCGTCACCTGCAGCATCCCCTTCCACAAAAATAGCATTAAAGACACCGCCCACACCCGAAATGAGATCATCTTCGGGAAGCATGGTCGGATGGACCCGCAATTCAATTTCTTTTCCGGTCCGCTTTGCTATTGCCAGCAACTTGATCCTGTATCCGAATTCCGAGGCAAACTGTATATCCAGCGGTGTTATCCCTGTTATACCTTCAGTGTAAACTTTTTTGAGAGAAATTGGTATTCCGAATGCCAGAGATGCAAGTATCGCCAGTTTATGCGCGGAATCAATGCCCTCAATATCAAATGTCGGGTCTGCCTCAGCGTAGCCAAGTGCCTGGGCTTCCCTGAGTACTGTTTCAAAATCAACCCCTTCCTCTGTCATTTTAGTCAGAATATAATTTGCCGTACCATTAATTATTCCGTAAATATTATTCAGACGGTTTCCGATAAGTGATTCCCTTACAACCTTTATTATTGGTATGCTCCCCGCAACTGAAGCCTCGAAACCAATATCCACCTTATTATTTTCCGCTGCCTTAAATATTTCAGTGCCTGCTTCTGCAAGAAGCGCTTTGTTTGCCGTCACAACGTGCTTCCCCTTATTGATGGCTTTCAACACAATTTCCTTTGCCCGGTGAATTCCTCCTATGAGTTCAACAATAATATCAATATCCGGATCCTTGAGTACTGCTTCCACGTCATCCGTAAGGACCCCCTGTGAGAGCGTAATGTCCCTCTTCCTCTTTGTATCAAGATCGGCAATCTTTTTTAAAACAATGGGGAAACCGGCCTTTCTCTGGAGTTCCCTCTGTTTTTTCAATAGAATTCTTGCTGTCCCGGTCCCTACCGTTCCAAACCCTATAATGCCGACATGTATGGCCTTTTTCTTCAATATATCCTCTTACCGATCAATCATTTCCGCTCCTGATTGAGCGCCTGAACAGATATTATGCGTTAACTTGCGAGATTTATTCAAGAGTTGGAGGATAGTCTCACGCTGTGCATGCAGCCCGGAATGTGAGGAGCTTCTGACTTCTGCACTGTGCAATACGGATCAGCGTGCAAATCCGGTGTTCTACTTATTCAGCGCCTTCCTGATTCCCCGCGCAGCCTGCCGTATCCTGTGTTCGTTCTCAACAAGGGCAAAACGCACAAAGCCTTCTCCGGCAGGGCCGAATCCAATTCCCGGAGAAACAGCCACCCCGGCAGTGCTGAGAAGAAATTTTGTAAATTCCAGTGAACCCATTTTCCTGAAGGGTTCCGGAATCTCTGCCCACACAAACATTGTCGCCTTTGGCGGCTCGATGACCCAGCCGGCATTGTTAAGCCCCTGTATCAGGACATTCCGCCTGTTCTCGTACGTCTTTGCTATATCAGCTACGCACTCCTGAGGTCCTCTCAATGCTATTATGCTGGCTATCTGAATAGGCTGAAACATGCCGTAATCAAGATAACTCTTGATCGTTGTGAGGGCGCCTACAATTTCTCTGTTCCCGCAGCAGAAACCGACCCTCCATCCCGCCATTGAATAGCTCTTCGTAAGAGAAAAAAACTCCACACCGACATCTTTGGCACCCGATGCCTGAAGGAAACTCGGCGGTGTATAGCCGTCAAATGTCAGATCTGCATAGGCAAAATCATGGAGAACAATAATGTCATTTTCTTTCGCGAAATCGACGACATTCTGGAAGAACTCCAGGTCAGTGCATGTTGTCGTGGGATTATGGGGAAAGTTAATCAGCAGCACCTTCGGTCTTGGCCATGCTGATCTGAATTCCTCCTCCATACGATGAAAAAAGTCCGCATCCTTCTGAACGGGAATACTCCTGACATCTCCCCCTGCAAGGATAAAACTGTAGGGATGAATGGGGTATGCAGGTGCAGGTGTCAATATAAGGTCTCCGGGCTCAATCATGGCATATGCAAGGTGGGACAACCCCTCCTTCGACCCTATCGTGGCCACGGCCTCAGTCTCATGATCGAGGTCAACATCAAAACGTCTCTTGTACCACTCACATATGGCAAGTCTGAGATGGGTAATGCCCTTTGAGGCGGAGTACCGGTGATTCTTGGGCATCCTCGCCGCTTCCACGAGTTTATCTACTATATGCTCGGGAGTCGGCAGATCGGGGTTTCCCATACCAAGGTCTATAATGTCCTCACCCCTCCTCCGCGCCTCCATTTTCAGTTTATTGACAATGGCGAATACGTAGGGCGGTAAACGTTTTACTCTCTTGAATTCGTACATGCTCTCTCCTTATTAAATATATCAGCAGATTATTACATATTTTGCAGATTTTTTCTCATGTTTATGAAAAAAGAAGTTGAATACCCCGTTTTGTAAACGGGGATGAAAAGTTCTCCTTTCAAGTCTCCCCCTTTGAAAAAGGGGGATTAAGGGGGATTTTACGAATAATTTCTTAAAAAATCCCCCCTAACCCCTGCCTACCGCAGGCAGGCCTCTTTGCCAAAGAGGGGAATACACATTGGATTATCAATAAGCGGAAA
>JBFKMY010000266.1:0-3927 GCA_041629615.1 Thermodesulfovibrionia bacterium
GATCCGTCAAATCAGTGATTGAAGGTTCTATCCCGCACACCGGACAACTCTCGTTTTTGGGTATCTTCACTTTTCTGAAATTAACACCCAGCGCATCATATATTAACAGATTCCCGCTTAACGGTTTCCCTTTTCCAATAATCAGCTTCAACACCTCTGTTGCCTGAAGGGCCCCGATAACGCCGGGTAAAACCCCGAGCACCCCTGCTTCCTGACAGGAAGGAACAAGCCCGGCCGGCGGCGGCTCTTCAAAGAGACAGCGGTAGCATGGCCCGTCACCGGGCAGGATGGTTGTGACCTGTCCTTCAAACCTGAGAATGGCGCCGCTCACAAGCGGCTTCTTGAGCATGACACACGCATCATTAATAAGATATCTCGTAGGGAAGTTGTCCGTACCGTCAACGATGATGTCATAGTCTTTAAACAGGTCAAGGGTATTCTTACTGTTTAGTCTCTCCTTGATAGCGACCACATTCACATCAGGATTGAGCGCCTCAAACGTCTGCTTTGCGGAATCGGCCTTGTTCACATCCAGTGTCTTCACGCTGTGCGCAATCTGCCTCTGAAGGTTGCTGAGTTCGACAAGGTCATTGTCTACCATTGCAATTGTTCCGACTCCGGCGGCTGCAAGGTAATAGCCGACAGGGCAGCCAAGTCCTCCGGCGCCGACTATCATCACCTTCGCTTCCGATATTTTCTTCTGCCCTTTTCCGCCCACCTCAGGCAGGATAATATGTCTGCTGTATCTTTTTAATTGTTCTTCTGTAAAATCCATCAGTCTTCTACCTCTTTTCTGACCTGAACAATCCACTCTTTCGGATTTATTTTTTCCACCTTGAGCACTGAATGTCCGTAATTCAGCATCGCTTTAGGAATACTGTCAGCAGCCTCAGGATAGTCGAGAATGATCTCTATGATTTGTCCGACCTCGATGCTTTCTACGCCGAGCTTTGATTTTACCAGCGTATAGGGGCACACCTCACCCCTGATATCAAGATTTTTATCTATTTTAATATCTTCCATTTTAATCATCATCTCCTTCTACTCTTAAATACATGGTCCTGCCTGATACAATCGGGAGTTTATTGATTTCCTTCAAGGCCCGGACCATATCTTTTTCCCTTGCTGTGTGCGTCATCATTACCAAGGGCACGGCCTTTTCTTTTCTTCTCCCCTTCTGTATCATCGACTTGATACTTATGTTGTGGCTGCCAAGGATCCCCGATATTTTAGAAAGGACCCCGGGCTTGTCAATAGCCGAGAACCTCAGGTAATAACTTGTCCTTACATCCTCCATCTTTTTAATGTTCAAACCCGGAGTTCCGGCAGTATTTATTCTTGTAATGCTCTCAGAAGTTCCTGTCAGTATATTCCTCCCTATATCAATTATATCACTGACAACAGCGCTCCCTGTCGGCATCTCCCCTGCGCCCTTCCCGTAATAAAGCGCATCACCGGTTGCATCGCCTTCCACAAAAATAGCGTTAAAGACACCGCTGACACTTGAGATAAGGTCCCCTGCAGGCAGCATTGTCGGATGAACTCTCAATTCGACTTCATTGCCCGTCTGCTTTGCAATTGCCAGAAGTTTTATTTTGTAGCCGAATTCTGATGCAAACTGTATGTCCAGAGGCGTTATTTTTGTTATGCCTTCCGTGTAAACCTTTTTAAATGAAAATGGTATTCCGAACGCCAACGATGCAAGTATTGTCAGTTTGTGCGCCGAGTCAATACCTTCAATGTCGAATGTCGGGTCCGCTTCAGCATATCCAAGCGCCTGCGCTTCCTTAAGCACAGTATCGAAGTCAACGCCTTCCTCTGTCATTTTTGTCAGAATATAATTTGCCGTGCCGTTAATTATTCCATATATATTGCTGAGACTATTCCCGATAAGTGATTCCCTGACAACCTTTATTATGGGAATACTGCCGGCAACTGACGCTTCAAATCCAATATTAACCCTGTTTTTTTCAGCTGTCCTGAAAATGTCCTTCCCAGCTTCTGCAAGAAGCGCCTTATTGGCAGTGACAACATGCTTCCCGTTCCGGAGGGCCTTAAGGACGATGTCCTTTGCGTGCTGAATCCCTCCGATAAGCTCAACAACAATATCAATATCCGGATCATTCAGCACTGCTTCCGCGTCGTTTATCAACACACCTTCAGGGAGTTTTATCCCCCGGTCCCTTTTTATATCAAGATCAGCAATTTTCTTTAAGACAACGGGGACACCGGATTTCCTCTCCAGGTCCCTGCGTTTTTTCAGCAGTATTTTTGCCGTGCCGGCCCCTACGGTGCCAAATCCTATGATGCCGATGTTTATAGCTTTTTTCTTCAATTTACCCTCTTAATTGTCAGAAATTATTATCTCTGCAAAATGACCTGAACAGATATTATGCTCTAAATTGTGAGGTTTATTCAAGAGTTGAGGGGCGTAACGCCTTACTTATTAAGCGCCTTTTTAATCCCTCTCACCGCCTGCCGTATCCTGTGTTCGTTTTCAACGAGCGCGAAACGCACAAAGCCTTCTCCTGCCGGACCGAATCCGATACCGGGGGAAACAGCAACACCGCCGGTCTTCAGAAGGAATTTTGTGAATTCCAGCGAGCCCATATTCTTGAAAGGCTCGGGGATTTCCGCCCATACAAACATCGTCGCCTTCGGGGGTTCAATCTTCCATCCCGCGTTATCCAACCCCTGTATAAGGACGTTCCGTCTGTCTTCATACGTCTTGACTATTTCCCCGACACATTCCTGCTGGCCTCTTAATGCGATAATGCTCGCAATCTGAATCGGCTGAAACATCCCGTAATCAAGGTAGCTCTTGATCGTGGTAAGGGCGCCTACAATCTCTCTGTTGCCGCAGCAGAAGCCTACTCTCCATCCTGCCATGGAATAACTTTTGGTGAGTGAGAAAAACTCGACTCCCACATCCTTTGCCCCGGATGCCTGCAGGAAACTCGGCGGTTTATAGCCGTCAAACGTTAGATCTGCATAGGCAAAATCATGAATCACGATAATGTCGTTCTCTTTTGCAAAATCAACCACTTTCTGAAAAAACTCAAGGTCCGTACATGTTGTAGTAGGATTATGGGGAAAGTTGATAAGCAGCACTTTCGGCCTGGGCCATGCTGCTTTAAACACCCCCTCCATGTCGTGAAAGAAGTCCGCATCCTTTGAGACAGGAATGCTCCTGACATCTCCGCCGGCAAGGATAAAACTGTACGGATGAATGGGATAGGCAGGGGCAGGCGTCAATATCAGGTCTCCGGGCTCAACCATTGCATACGCCAGATGCGACAGTCCTTCCTTTGACCCTATCGTCGCCACTGCCTCGGTCTCATGGTCAAGATCAACATCAAAGCGCCTCTTGTACCACTCGCATATGGCCAGCCTTAATTGCGTTATGCCCTTTGACGCCGAGTACCTGTGGTTCTTTGGCATCCTCGCGGCCTCAACCAGTTTTTCTATAATATGCTGGGGAGTAGGAAGGTCAGGGTTTCCCATCCCGAGGTCTATAATATCCTCGCCCTTTCTCCTGGCCTCCATTTTGAGTTTGTTTACAATAGCAAAAACATAGGGCGGCAAACGTTTTACTCTCTTAAAGTCGTACATGGTATCTCCTAATATATATGAAGATTAATCAGATTCTAAGATTAACATAAAATACATATCTTTTAAATACTGTTCCCTTATCTGCTCGATTTGAGTAATAAGCAGCCTACTCTTCAAACATCCTTCCCGCATCCATTGAACTCCTCGTCAGGGGAGAAGAAGCAACTGCCCGGAATCCCATTTCAAGCCCTCTTACCCGGTACATCTCAAAGACCGCAGGTTCAATATATTCTACTACAGGGATATTTGTTCTCCTCGGCGGCAGGTATTGCCCTATTGTCAGGAAATCGCACTCCGCCTCTCTCAGATCCTCCA
>JBFKMY010000267.1:0-3924 GCA_041629615.1 Thermodesulfovibrionia bacterium
GCTTCTGACCCCCGTTCATCCTTATGCTCCGGAATGCCAAAAAGAATAATGGCAGGTATCCCCAGCGAATATACTTTTCTTGCCTCCTTCACAATTTCATCAACAGAAAGCTGAAAACATCCCGGCATGGAAGATATCCTTTTTCTGGTTTTTTTTCCAAAGGTAACAAACAGGGGATATATGAGATCATCGGGCGACAGGCAGGTCTCGCGTACCATCTTCCTTACTATGGCATTTGATCTCAGCCTTCTCGGTCTGTGGATGGGAAAAGGCATACAATACTCCTTTCAGTCATATAAGTATATATGTTTTTATTTAATATTTTCTAAGATTCAGGGGCCAAGGGGTCAAGGGTTCAAGAGAAGGAATGAAATTGCGTTCATAATCACCCGGACCCTCAGACCCTCAATCCTTGAATCCTCTTATAACTCATTAAGTATAGCAGATTATTGTCTTTTCACTCCTGTGATACTCTCAATACTGAACCCCTTTGTTCTTAAAGGGTTCCACATGGATGACGATATCCTTGACAGCAGGGAATTTATCCTTTAACGCCCTTTCCACTGAATGAGCGACCTGGTGGGCCTGCCGGACTTTAACCTCAGGATCGACAAAGATATGCATATCTATACTTACGTGGGCCTCGTTCCCCCTTGTCCTTATATTGTGGGAGCCCTTTACGCCTTCAATGCCATGTGCCACCTCCTGTATCTCAACCGGATTTATGCATGCAGCATCGGTCAGCACGGCAGCTGCGGATTTCAATATTGCAAATCCTGCCTTTGCAATAAAAAGGGCGATAATGAATGCTGCGATAACGTCAACGACAGGATAACCAATCTTTGCAGCGACCAGACTGATGACCACAGAGATTGAGATAAAGATGTCGGTTTTCGTATGCATGGCATCGGCAAGGAGAAAATCGCTTTTCAGCTCCTTTCCCTTTCTTGTCTCATAGGTCATGACAGCAATGTTGATGAGCAGTGTTAAGAGCATAACTATGAAACTGATTCCTGTTACTTCAATATCATGCGGGGCAGTTAACCTGAAGTACGCCTTTCTCAGTATTTCAATGCCGGCCCCAAATATGAGCACTGCGATCGCAATGACAGAGAGCGTTTCAAATTTTTTATGGCCGTAGGGATGACTCTCGTCAGGGGGCCGGGAAGCGACCCAGATGCCTATGAGTCCAATGATATTGGAAGCCCCGTCGGAAAGAGAATGAAATCCGTCGGAGAGCATGCTGATGGAATCTATTGTATATCCGTAGAATATTTTCGCTGCCGCAACAGCAATATTCAGGACAAGGGTATAGAGCAGGACCTGTCTGACTTTGTCACGGCGCATCATAGATAAGATTATACCCTAAGTTATGTTATTTGATTTCAGAATTATGTAAACAATATGCAGTCTCACGTCAACCTTGTAGTGTCGGGGTGTTTGAATTGTCATTCCCGCTACGTCGGGAATCTTACTCCTCTTTGATTCCGGACAAGCCGGAATGACGCTTTACACTTAACATGAAAATAGAGGCAATTCATGAATTGCCCCTACTTCCCGATGCAGAAATTGCTGAAGATTCTCTCAAGTATGTCCTCAGGAGTGGTGATCCCCAGTATCTCGCCAATCGCGTCAAGGGAATCCCGCAAATCGAGGGCAAGAAATTCCGGTGCGGTCTTCAGAGATACGCCGGACCGAAAGGCATGGAGCGCTTCAAGGGCCCTTTCGAGGGCGCGTACATGTCTCAAGTTTGTCACTACATCAGTTCCCTGGGCGGCGTCTCCGCCAAGGGCTGTTTCAACTATTTTATTTTTTAATGTATCAAGTCCTGTTTCGTTCTTTGCAGAGATTCTGATTGCAGGGGCGGGTTTTAAACCCGCCCCCATGGCCATATCAGGGTCTATCTTTTGCGGAAGATCGATCTTGTTTATGACGAGAACAGTATTTTTCCACCCGGATTTTTTTATCAATTCCCTGTCCGTAGCATGCAGGTCCTCACTGCCGTCAAGAATGAGCAGGACCATGTCGGCATCTTCCATTAAACGAAGGCTCCTTCTGACACCTTCTTTTTCAGCAATATTTTCACTATCCCTGATTCCGGCGGTATCCATGATCTTTACCGGCAGCCCCTGAATATTCAGGTACTCTTCAATTACATCTCTCGTTGTCCCCGGCATTTCTGTAACAATGGCCCTGTCATGTTCAAGCAGTGCATTGAGGAGAGACGATTTGCCTACATTCGGCCTGCCAATGATTGCTGTTTTAAGGCCTTCCCGTACTATCACCCCGTATTTTGAGCCATGGACCAGTTTTTCCAGGGACTGTACTATTGCGGAAGCCCTTTTTTCCATCTCCTCAAGAGAGACGGAGACTGTCTCTTCTTCAGGGAAATCAATACATGCCTCAACGAATGCAGACAGCTCAACTATCTCTTCTTTTACGGATGAAATTTTCTTCGAGAGCGTGCCCCTCAGCTGCCGGAGCGCTGTCTTCTGGCCCTGGACCGTGAGGGCATTGATAACGTCAAGAACTGCTTCTGCCTGTGCAAGATCAATCCTTCCGTTGAGAAAGGCCCTCCGGGTAAATTCCCCCGGCTCCGCAAGTCTCGCCCCGCCCTTTAATACAACTTCCAGCACCCTTCTCAGAGGGAGAATACCCCCGTGACAATTGATCTCGACTATATCTTCCTTTGTATACGTGTTCGGGGCCTTCATGAGCGAAATCAATACTTCATCGATGATTTCCTTATTTTCAGGATCAACGATATGACCGTACATAATCCGGTGGGACGACGCGCTCATGATTTTTTTCTCTTTAGGCGAATGAAAGATGCTGTCCGCTATCTTTATTGCATCGCTGCCGCTGAGCCTGATAATTCCTATGCCGCTCCGCCCGGGCGCGGTCGCTGTTGCGGCTATTGTATCTTCCGTGTGCATGGTATAGTTTACAGCGAACCGGGGGCGCTTGTCAGGGGGTTTTCTGGTTGCCGGACAGGCTCCTGAGGGTTATGAACTAGTCAGTGGCCTTTTTATTTGCCACATACTGCTGGGCGATCCCGAGGATGTTGTTTACAAGCCAGTACAGGACCAGTCCCGAGGCAAAGGAAAGAAACATGAACGTAAAGATAACGGGCATAAGCATCATCATCTTTGCCTGCTTCGGGTCCATTGCGGAAGGGGTCATTTTCTGTTGAAGCACCATTGTGCCCCCCATGACTACAGGCAAAATATAATAGGGATCTTTTGCGGCAAGATCGGTTATCCAGAAGATAAAGGGCGCACCTCTCAACTCAATGGCCCTTAACAGAACATTGTACAGTGCTATAAAGACCGGTATCTGCAGAAACATCGGAAGACATCCGCCAATGGGATTGACCTTATATTTTTTATAGAGCGCCATTGTTTCCTTCTGCATTTTTGCGGAGTCATTTTTGTACTTTTCCTTGAGCTCTGCCATCATCGGCTGGATTTTCTGCATCTTCTTCATTGACTGCTGGCTTTTATGCAACAGGGGAATAAAGGGAATTCTCGTGATAATAGTCAGGATGATTATGGCCCATCCGTAGTTTCCCAGAAAACTGTAGAAAAATTTTAATACCCAGAAAAGAGGCATGGCAACAAAGGCAAACCACCCGAAATCAATAATATGTTCGAGCCCTGCATTTAACAGCTTGAGCCGGTCATATTCCTTGGGCCCGGCATAAAGAATAAGATCATTTTTCTGAGACGATAGTTTCAGTGCAATCTCCGCAGTATCTTTTTCGCTCCACAGATGTGCACCTTCAACCGGCGTCACGGGTACAAGCGCGGCGGTAAAATATTTGTCTTCCTGGGCAATCCAGTTTATCACACCGGTCAAATCCTGCGGGGTTTTTAACTAATAATCATATTCTTCCCTGTCAGTGCCAATAAACGCGACAGGCCC
>JBFKMY010000268.1:0-3880 GCA_041629615.1 Thermodesulfovibrionia bacterium
CGTCCGATATATTAAACCTGTGCGGATTATCCACATCCACAGAATAGGATTCTCCGTTAATACTTATATCAATGTCCATTTACTACCCCCATAATATGATATTTATCCATAAGGCATTCATCTATAATAGCAAATCGGGATAATCATTGACTCATTCCTGAACAAATAACAGGGAAACAAAATGAGTAAAATAGTCGTATCGCCGGGAAATATCTAAAGCAGGTCCGCCCCCTTTGCCTTTATATATTTCTTCAGTTCTTCTAACGCCCTCCCCCTGTGGCTCATGGAGTTCTTCTCCTGATCGCTCATTTCCGCAAACGTCCTGTTATGCCCCGTTGGATAAAAAACAGGGTCATATCCAAAACCGTTTTCCCCTCTGGGGCCTGTCCCTATTGTCCCCTCCACGTACCCCATAAAGGTCTTCACCCCGTTCGGGGTTGCCAGCGCAATACAGCAGACAAACCGCGCACTCCTTTTTTCCGGGGGGACCCCCTCCATCTCTTTCAGGAGCTTCTGCAGGTTCTTCTGGTCATTCGCATGCTCACCGGCATACCGGGCCGAGAATACCCCGGGCGCTCCGCCGAGTGCATCTGCTGCAATGCCGGAATCATCCGCAACCGAGATCATCTTCGTACACTCATGTATATAGACCGCCTTCTTGACGGCATTTGCCTCAAATGTATCTCCGTCCTCTTCCACATCACCGCATTGTGGAAACTCATCGGGGGTGCGGACAGTTACGGTTGTATCCTTCCCTGCAAGACCGCAGGACTCTATTATCTTTTTTAATTCTTCGACTTTTTTCCTGTTTCGTGATGCAAGCACCAGTTCCATAATAATCTCCGGTATAAGTTTGTATACATGCCTTTACGGGCGTATTGCAATTCTCCCCTACAACGTTATTCTTGCAGCAAGTTTTATAGCCTCAACCATACTGGAAGGGCTGGCAATATTTTTCCATGCAATATCAAATCCGGTTCCATGGTCAGGGGATGTCCGTATTATCGGCAGTCCTACCGTAACATTCACCCCTGTATCAAAAGCAAGCATCTTAAAAGGGATAAGACCCTGATCGTGATACATGCAGACGATAATATCAAATTCTCCGTTATACGCCTTGTGAAACACCACATCCGGCGGAAAAGGGCCCGCTGCATTCATCCCTTTCTTCTGCGCCTCTTTTATAGCAGGGATGATCCCCGTTGTTTCCTCATCGCCCATGATGCCCGATTCCCCTGCATGAGGATTAAGTCCTGACACGGCGATACGCGGGTTGTCTATGCCAAGCATTGCAGCACCCTTTTTTGCAGACATAATCGTTCTCAGCACATTATCCTGATTGATTCTCCCCGGCACATCCTTCAAAGGAATATGGATCGTACAGAGGATAACATTCAATACCTCACTTGCAAACATCATGGCAAAATCCTCTGTATGAGTAAGCTCGGCCAATAACTCTGTATGGCCCGCCCACATGCAGCCCGCCTGTTTGAGCGACTCCTTTGAAATCGGAGCGGTGACAACTGCGCCGACATCGCTGTTCTCTGCCAGTCCAACGGCCGTCCTGATATATTTGACAATTTCAGTGCCCGCGCTTTTTGAAGGAACCCCCTTCGGTACGGGCAGGGGAGCCTTTATGTCCAGTACAGCAATGGTGCCGGCTTCAGGCCGTAATCCCGATACGCCCGAAATTGATTGAATCTTCAGGGGAAGCCCTGTCATCCTGACAGCGTCTTCCATTACACGGGAGTCGCCGACAACGAGCGGACTGCAGATGTCACTGATTTCGGCACAGAACAATGCCTTGACGATGACTTCAGGCCCGATACCGCCGGGATCACCCATTGTTATTGCAATTGTCCTGCTGCTTCCCATTATTTCCTGCTTTTCACCTGCCCGCTTCCGTGAGGACGCCGGCTGCTCTGTGACCGCGTATATCGCGGCTTTCTGGCCGGCAATGCAACGACCGCGTCCATCTCAACCTGAACATCCAGCGGAAGCTTTCCGGCCTGGAAGGTGGTCCGTGCCGGGGGGTACTGAGGGAAAAAGGTCTCGTATACCTGGTTAAATCTCGGAAAATCATCCATATCAGCAAGGTAACAGGTGACCTTCAGCACGCCGTCCATGTTTGCCTTCGCCTCTTCAGTGATTATTCTGATATTATTCAGCACTGCTTCGGTCTCCTCTTCAATGGTGCCCCGTATAAGCTCGCCTGTCACTGCATCCAGCGGTATCTGCCCCGAGATATACAGCAGACCGTCATGAATAACTGCCTGGGAGTAGGGTCCTTTCGGCTCAGGGGCCTTTGGCGTGAAAAAAACTTTTTTACCGGCCATATGGTTACACTCCTTGTCAATGTATAAAAAGGACGGGGCATGATGCCCGACTCATACGCAATGGTATGTTTATTAGAGTACAACAACAGAGAAAACTTGACAACAGCACGAACTGTTGATTACGCCGGGAGACATCAAAATTGCCGGCAGCTCTCCGGCCAGGAAGGATACAAAAAGAGGGCCGCCCTTTTTTGGGTATGCCCTCTTTTCAATGTAATTATTTTTTTGACTTGGCGCTCTTCTTGGTTTTTTTCGGAGCACATTTTGAATCTGATGATTTTTTTGTTTTCTTAGGACTGCAAGTACCGCACCCCATAATCTGTCCTCCCCTTTAAATTTAGTTGAATTACCATGAAATTCATGATAAGTTATGTCTTATTTTAACACTTGATAAATAATTGTCAACTGATACAATTATCATGAGAAAGGAGGTATGCAATGGGAGTAGAAAAAGCCGGGGAAAACTACAAATGCAACATCTGCGGCAATGAAGTCACGGTAACGAAAGCGGGCGGAGGCGAACTGGTCTGCTGCGGTGAACCAATGGAAAAAATATCCGGGTAGGAGGTGAATGTGGCAAAATCAATCAAAGGAACAAAAACAGAGCAGAACCTTTTAAAGGCATTTGCCGGGGAATCCCAGGCAAGAAACAGGTACACATACTATGCCAGTGTCGCCAAAAAGGAAGGATACGAGCAGATTTCCGCTTTCTTTCTTGAGACAGCGGAAAATGAGAAAGAACATGCCAAGGTCTTTTATAAATATCTTGAAGGCGGTGATCTGGAGATCACGGCAGCATATCCCGCAGGCAGAATAAGCGGCACAAAAGACAATCTCGACCATGCCGCAGCCGGGGAGAACCTTGAGTGGACGACTCTTTATGCTGACTTTGAAAAAATTGCCAGGGATGAGGGTTTTCCTGAAGTCGCGGAATCGTTCAAACAAATAGCACATGTTGAAAAGTTCCATGAGGCAAGGTACAGAAAATTGTCATCAAACATTCAGGACAAAACAATATTCAAGAAACCCTCATCCACAAAATGGCACTGCAGAAACTGCGGCTATGTCCACGAAGGTCCTGAGGCACCCCAGGAGTGCCCGGCCTGCAAACATCCGCAGGCCCACTATGAGGAATTAGCAGAGAATTACTGAAGATGCGCCCGGGCTCTATGGCGATGTAGTATCTTATAAAAACGGACGCAGAGAGACGTGGAAATAAATACAGAGGGGCGGGGACAGGGCGCCCCTCTGTTACATAGAAAAGTCTGGTTCAGTGAGGCCTATTTACTGTCGGTTTGAAAAAGTTCATTAAGAACATTGTCTATCTGCTGAGGAGTCATCAATCCATTTTCCAGAAAGATTCTTCCAATAAGCCGGTGAGGCCTGTTTGAAAGATCATCATCAATTTGTTCGGATATGGCCTGTTTTACCTGTTCAGGTGTAGCGTACCCCTTTTCCACGGCAATCTGACCAAAACGGGGACAATATTTCTCTGATAGTTCTTTATCAACTTCATCTGCCATATTTCATTCCTCCCGGATCTA
>JBFKMY010000269.1:0-3878 GCA_041629615.1 Thermodesulfovibrionia bacterium
CCGGTGTGGGAGTAGCGTTTAAAGTGATCCAGGCCCTTGTGCAGGACATGGGAAGAGACGACATAGAGCCGTGGGAGCTGCTTGACCTGGTTGCTCTTGGAACCATTGCCGATTCTGTACCGCTCGTGGGAGAAAACAGGATCTTTGTAACCTATGGCATGAGAAGGATTAACGACGGTCCGGCCAGAACGGGCATAGAGGCCTTAAAAGACGTCTCAGGCGTCAACGGGAACGGCCGCGCGGGTTCGCTGTCATACAGCCTCATTCCGAGAATTAATGCGGCCGGCAGGCTTGATGATGCCGGTGAAGTCGTAGAGCTTCTTCTGACAGAAGATCACGGCAGGGCAAAAGACATAGCAGCACGTCTTGAAGAGCACAACAGAAAAAGACGGAAGATTGAGGCCGATGTCTTGAAAACAGCGCTGGAGATGATACGTCCCGATGAGCTGGAAAGTGCAATCGTTCTCTCTTCCCCTGACTGGCATCCCGGCGTTATCGGCATTGTTGCATCCCGTCTCGTTGACATGTTTTACCGGCCGGTATTCCTGTTTTCAGAAAAAGGGTCCATTGCGAAAGGCTCTGCACGGGGCATCCCTCCCTTTCATCTGTATAAGGCCGTTGCCGGATGCTCGGAATTATTGCTGGGCTACGGCGGGCATCGTCAGGCAGCAGGTCTCAGGATTGAGTGTGGCGCACTGCCTGTTTTTACGGAGAAGATGAACCGGACAGTGAGGGAAAATCTCAGTGCAGAGGATATGGTCCCCCTGCTGAACATAGACGCAGCGGTAAAGTTCTCTGACCTGAATTTTGCCCTTATAAAGGAATTGGCGCTTCTTGAACCATTCGGTGATTCCAATGCACAACCCGTATTTGGCGCAAAAAACACAGAGATAATAAACCGTAAGGTTGTGGGAAATAACCACCTGAAGATGATGCTGAGACAGGAGAGCATCAGTGTGGACACCATCGGTTTCAGCATGGGAAGTCAATTCGAAAAAATAGGATCACCTTCACGTCTCGATATTGCATTTATTCCCACGATCAATGAATGGAACGGCACAAAGAATCTCCAGCTTACCCTCAAGGCCCTCAGACCCTGCGCTTAAGCCAAAATTCAAATATCAAGAACCAAATAGCAAATAAATTCCAGATTATAATATTAAAATTCAAAAATGTGTGTGTTGTTGAACTTTTATTATTCCCTTTGTAGTCATTCCGGCTTGTCCGGAATCTTTCTTCTTTGCCACCGGTAACTGAAGGGTTACGCTGTTTCCACACAATTTAGAAATTGTAAACAGTTGAGTGTATAATAAAAATATGGTTGTATTGAGAGACATAAACACCGTAGATGCCCTGATTGACAAGGTTTTTTCCTATAATCCCGAAGCAAATGCCGATCTTTTACGGAGGGCATACGCCTTTTCGAATGAAGTGCATTATAAGCAAAAGAGAAAAGAGGGCGCTCCTTACATCCAGCATCCCCTTGCAGTCGCGGGCATTCTCTGCGACATGAAGATGGATACAAACACCATTGCCGCCGGATTACTGCATGATACGGTTGAGGACACGGACACGACAACGGAAGAC
The DNA here is from genome assembly GCA_041629615.1 of Thermodesulfovibrionia bacterium. GTDB lineage: Bacteria > Nitrospirota > Thermodesulfovibrionia > UBA6902 > UBA6902 > JBFKMY01. The sequence goes on from JBFKMY010000269.1 coordinate 1,588, forward strand.
ATCAGGGCCCTTTTCGGAGAAGATGTTGCATTTCTTGTTGAAAGCCTTACAAAGCTTGCGCAAATGGAATTCAAAACAAGTGAAGATGCCCAGGCCGAGAATTTCAGAAAAATGTTCATTGCAATGGCCGAAGACATGAGGGTCATCCTTATTAAATTCGCTGACAGACTTCATAATATGCGAACCCTTGAACATCTCTCTGCGGAAAAAAGGGAAGAGATTGCCCGTGAGACACTGGAGATATATGCGCCCCTTGCAAACCGGCTTGGTATCGGATGGCTGAAATCCGGATTTGAAGATCTGGGATTCAAGTTCCTGTATCCCGACATCTATAATGAACTTGTCCTCAAGGTCGCCAAAAGAAGGGAGGAGCATGAAGGATACCTGCAGGAAGTAATAAAAATAGTGGAAGCACATTTAAAGGCAGCATCCATTCCCGGCAAGGTATATGGAAGGGTAAAGCATTACTACGGCATTTACCAGAAGATGCAGAAACAGAAAATCCCCTTTGAACTTGTCTATGATGTCATCGCCATGAGAATTATCACCGATACCCAGGGCAATTGCTACGCTGCATTGGGTCTTATCCACTCGCTATGGACACCTGTGCCCGGAAGATTCAAGGATTTTATCGGTGCGCCAAAGTCCAATCTTTACCAGTCACTTCACACGACCATCATCGGACCGAAGGGGGAGCGGGTGGAATTTCAGATAAGGACCGAAGAGATGGACCGGATTGCTGAAGAGGGAATTGCGGCCCACTGGAAATATAAGGAAGAGGACCATGCAGATAAACTGGACGATAAGTATTTTGCCTGGCTGAGGGAGTTTATCAAGTCCCAGAAGGACACCCCTGACGCAAGAGAGTTCCTCGAGGCGGTAAAGGGAAACATTGTGAGCGGGGTCGTGTATGTATTCACTCCGGAAGGTGATATCGTGGAGCTTCCGCAAAACGCAACCCCTGTTGACTTTGCCTATAGCATCCATACTGAAGTGGGACATCAGTGCACAGGGGCAAAGGTCAACAGAAGGATCGTCCCCCTGAGGTACAAGCTGCAGAATGGAGATACGATCGAGATTATCACATCACAGGGCCATACGCCAAGTCGTGACTGGCTGAAATTTGTAAGGACCCAGAAGGCTAAAGCGAGGATAAAACAATGGCTTAAAGTTGAAGAGAGGAAGAAAGGCCTGTCCCTCGGGGAAGAACTTCTGGAAAAAGCCATCCGGCGCTACGGCCTGAGCCCTTCACTGGCCAGGTCAAAGGAGATTCTTGCGGTTGCCAGGCCATACAGAATAAAGACCCATGAAGATCTTTTTGTGGCCATCGGGTACGGAAGACTTTCTGTACACAAGATAATAAAAAAGCTTCTGCCTGAGTCTGAAAAGGTTGAAAAAGAGCAGGTGTCCCCGAAAAAAGATGAGAGAAAGGAAGAGGAAGGAAAAGGCATCAGGATAAAAGGTGTTGATAATATCATGTTTCATCGTGCAAAGTGCTGTTATCCTCTGCCCGGAGAAAAGGTGGCCGGTTTTGTAACGAGGGGCAGGGGGGTGTCCATACATAAGGTCAATTGCCCGACCCTTGATACCCATACCATCGATATAGACCGGCTTGTGGATGTGGAATGGTCAGGGGATGAATCTACCTATACGGTAAAGGTGCAGGTCCTCACCGTGGATAAACGGGGATTACTGGCTGAACTGAGTGCGCTGCTGTCGACCAATAACATCAATATCAACCATCTCGATGCGTCGGCAACTCATGAAAAACAGGCGCTCTTCAATTTTATCCTTGAGTTTAAGGACAAACGCCAGCTTGATCAGATCATGAAAAAGATGTCACAGATAAATGGAGTTATCGAAGTAAGAAGAGTCCAGGCCTCATGAGTAAGCACAGGGACAGACCTCCTCTCCTGTATGATGTATATGACAGTCCTCTGGGGCCCCTCTATCTGACGTTTACCGGGACTTTTCTCACGGGTGTTTCATTCAATAAACCATTGCATGCGTCTTTCAGGCAGGGGGCGGCGCCGGAGGGCTTTATCGGGGAACTGGCCCGGTATTTTAATGGCACCGGTCTGAAGTTCAAGCAGGAAATAAAATTCCTCACAGGTACGGAATTCGAAAAAAAGGTCTGGTCTGCACTGAAAAAAATACCCTATGGTGAAACACGGTCGTATAAATGGATTGCTGAAAAAATCGGCAACCCTTCTGCGGTCAGGGCAGTAGGCAGGGCCCTGTCAAAAAATCCCGTTCCCATTGTGGTTCCCTGCCACAGGGTCATTGAGTCG
>JBFKMY010000270.1:0-3865 GCA_041629615.1 Thermodesulfovibrionia bacterium
ATTTACAGTCAGGGTGTCTGTCGTTGATTTAACATTTAAGATCATTGCACTGAGTTTTGCAAGAGCCCTGTTAAAATGTGATGACAGCACACCGAATTCGTCTTTTTTTGATTCATCCATGGAAATACTGAGGTCACCGCTTTCAAACCCCTCTGAAATGACGGTAAGTTCCTTTATCGGCAGAGTGATCGAGCGATATGTCTTGTATGAAAGAAGCGCGTAGATTGCCAATATAAAAAGAATGCTGCAAATCATAATCCTTTGAACGATCTCTGATTTAGTGGAAGTTGAACTTACCACAGCACGGGTTTTTTTCGAGAGGGCCTTTATTATGTTAATTACATTTTCTGAATCAGTAATAATTCTCCCGTATTTAATCATGAGCCCTTCCTGCTCAACATCAAGATCCTTTTCAAAAAATGGACGGATATCGTTTTTAAGTTGCTGCCAGACGGGATTGATTTCTTCCGTCAGGACGATGCGTATCTGATCATCTTTAATGCCTAAAAGCCGTGTGTGTATTTCATCAAAGCCTTTCATGCCTTCCTCTGCTATTTCTATTGACTGTGGTGTTCCTTCCGTAATAATGACCTCATTTACGCCTCTGAGCATCATCTGCAGATACATTGATTCCTTGTCTAATTCATTTGCTATGGATGCCTTATCAGTGACATACCGGTAACCGAACAGTACAGTCGCACCGATTATCAATAAAATAGCAAACACTATGCTTGTTGATACTATCAGTTTTGTCTTGATGGTCATGTCTGTCCTTTTTTATCGACTAATCTAAAAAATATCTTTAATATTTTATGCAGTTAGACTTTTTCCCTCAGCCCGTTCTTCGGACCCTGCGACATTTATATTCTTTTCATCTGCCCTCTTGTCATCCGGGTGCTTTTCATCCCGAAGCCTGAAGCCCTCTGTCAGCTGATTAAGCTTCTGGGCCAGTTCATTTAACATCTGTAATGCGTCCGCAGTCTGCTGTGTGCTGTCAGCGGATTGCTGCGTTAAATGGGCCAGTGATTCCACATTTGAGGAAATCGCAATTCCTGTTGAGGACTGCTCTTCTGCGGCAGTCGCGATCATCTGTACCATATCGGTGACATGCTCGACAGAAGAGACTATCTTTTGCAGCGATTCACCAGCCTTGCCTGCAAGCTTCACTCCTGCTTCGACTTCCTCGGTCCCGGCCTTCATTGACTGCACCGATTTACTCGTGTCTTCCTGTATTCCCCGGATCATATCGCTGATTTCATGTGTGGCCGACGATGTTCGCTCAGCCAGATGCCTGACTTCGTCGGCAACAACTGCGAACCCTCTTCCCTGTTCACCTGCGCGGGCAGCCTCAATGGCAGCGTTCAGGGCCAGAAGGTTGGTCTGGCCTGCAATGTCATTTATTACCTGAATGATCTCTCCGATCTGCACCGATCTTTTGCCGAGTGCTTCGACCGTAAGGGCTGATTCCTGTACTGCCCGGGATATATTATTCATGCCGTTGATCGTTTCGGTAACTACCTCCCCCCCCTGTTTTGCGACAATGGCCGCTTCCTGTGATGATAGTGCAGCAGTGGCAGAGTTCCGGGAGACCTCTGAGAAGGAAACATTCATTTCTTCAATGGCAGCAGCAGCCTGTCTTGACTGGTCAGACTGCTCTCCTGTTATGGCGGCGATCTGAACGGCCGATGAAGAAAGCGTGGCCGAGCTTGTATTTAACACAACGGCGAGGTTTTTTATTTCGGAAATCATCCTGCATAATTTTGACGTTGCCTGATTAAAGTATAATGCCAGCTTGCCGAACTCGTCTTTTCTCCTTTCATCCAGAAGCAGGCTCAGGTCGCCCCTGCCGAATCCTGCGGCCATTTCACTAAATTCATTAACCTGACTGGTAATGACGCGGTACAGGTTGATAAGAACAAAGGAGATGATTACGAGACTAAACCCTGCAAAGACAGTTGCCACGTATTTAATTTTTTGCGTTGTTTCTTTCGAATCTGCCTGCGATGTTTTGGTCAGTTCGTTAACATCAACAAGCAATTTCCCGGCTTTTGCCACAATCTGTCCGTATTCAAGCATTGCTTCGTCATCATCGGCGCTGACATAGGGGTTGTTTTTCATGAATGATACAATGTTCTTCTCAAATTCATTCCACTGCGGAGTAATTTTTTCGTTATAAAATTGTGCGAATTCTGAATCACTACTATTTGTTAACAAGGCATTGTATTCATGAAACATTGAGATATGACTGTTTGTCAGCTCAATGGAAAGGGGCTCTCCCTCATCTATGATAAATTCATTGATTCCCCTGAAAATCCCCTGCAGGCACATATGCTGGTGCGAGAGGTAATAGGCAATGTCATTTTTTTCAACAACGGAACGTGCGCCGTACCAGTTTACTCCTTCCATAGTGAGAAATAGTGACAGCACTATTGTCGACGATAGTATGATCCTGTGTTTTATACTCATTACGTGCTACTCCATGAAATGAAAGACGAGGCTGAGGGGGATCGTATGCTGTCCCTCAGCCTCGTCTGTTTGTCAGTGTTCTACAGGATATCCCTTCTCACTCCAAAAAGCAAAGCCTTCTCTCAACCATTTAACATCCTTATAGCCTGCTTCTGCCGCTGCCTTGGATGCGTAATATGACTTCCAGCCGTTTGGACCGTCACTGTGGAAGACGATGGTCTGGTTTTTGTCCTTTGGCAGTTTTGACATGTCGAATTCGCCGGTACGCTGGCTTGGATCCCCTTTTTTGGTCCATTTATACGGAAGGGACACAGCACCGGGCAGGTGTCCTTTCCCGTAATTCAGGGCCTTTCTCATATCAAAGATCTTTACTTTGTTATCCTTCATCATGTCCTTTGCCATGTCTGCGGAAACGATTGATACGCCTTCAGGCGGATCTGTCGGGGTGGGGACGTTTCCTGCGATAGCAAGGCCTGCCGCTGCAAATACAAAAACTGAAATGAGCACCACTACTAAACTTTTTTTCATGCTTCTCTCCTCCAATCTTTTGTTGATTAACATGTTACATCAGCAAGAAATAATTGATTCCTGTTATCTCACCTCCTGTGGACTTAGTCATATGGCTAACTCTTCTATCGGCAGTCACGCCGAAAACTTAAGCTGTCCCCGGATAAATGAGAAATAGGGATTGATAAACCTTGCATGGTAATGTTTCGGTCACAGGAAAGAAATCTACCGGAAGAAAGTGATTCAATGCCTGCTGTCCTGCCTGAATAAAGGAAGGCCTTTCATAAAACCGGAGAGGGAAATAATGCTGAAAATAAAAAAAGGGTGCTGATCTCTTGAGGGGACATGGCTAAAGTTATTGTGGGCTCTCGTTTTTAGGCGGGAAAACTCTTAACCAATGATCAGCACCCGTATTATTTAAGGATGCTGACCTTTATTGAGGGGACATGGCTAAAGTTTAAGTGGGCTCTCGTTTTTAGGCGGGAAAACTTTTAACCAAAGGTCAGCATCCACATTTTATGTATGACACGTTCACTTTTTGCTCAAATTATATCTCCTTTGTATGCATTCATTGCTGAGCAGTTTTTATGATTATTCCCTGCTCACAATGATAGTCTAACAGTTTCTTATCACTAAGGCAACCCCTTAATGAAAATAAATTGACCTACTCCATTACCTTACAAATATATCGTCAATTATCGAAGAATCATAAACAGAAGTACGGATTTTGGCATACACTTTATGATGTGTATTTGCAAAGATCAAGGCACAAATGAGAGCTGTAAAACTTAATATGGTTGCTTAACAAATATATTGTAACTATTAATATAATATAGTTACTTTCTAATAATTGTCTTGAATGAAAATAGATGTTTAAATGAGTTTTTCCCTG
>JBFKMY010000271.1:0-3836 GCA_041629615.1 Thermodesulfovibrionia bacterium
GCTCCATTCCTTGGTTGTAAATACTCCTCAAATAAAAACCCAGATTCCGTATCAAAATAATCTCTCTGTGAAAATGTATAAATAAAATCCTTGATTTTTTTAATAAACTCGGCACCATTTACATCGGGAAGCCGTAAATCGGTTATAATCACGTCATACGTATTTTTTCCTATGTCCTTCAGGGCATCCTTTGCCGTATATAAGCAGTTGACGGCGAATTGATCGTTCTGCTCAAGGGTCTTCCTGAGAGACCAGCAGATAAGTTCCTCATCGTCAACAATCAATATTTTTGTTATCCTTTTATCCACCTTCCCTCCTCCTCTCGCCGGACATTATTTGATTTTAAATGCAAATTTTATACCATTGCAGATAGTTAATTATTTGACACTAAATTGCTGCTGCTTCCCGTTCACTGGGTCATATTACCGGTTTCAATGCGGGATATAACACACGACACCCCCCATTTCCCCGGCACTTTGTCTGCAGTCAGCTACTTGTTGGTATATATATTTTATGCTAAACTATAAAATCTGTTATGGTAATTACGGGTAAAACAGTGCCTTACATTCGTTACGAAAAAATGAGAAAATTACTCTTTACATTAGTATTGCTGATCATTTTCCTGCCATTTCTTATCTCTGAAAAAACAAGGGCTGCTGAACAGGTAACAGAACAGACTGATGTTCACTATACGGGGAAATACTGCACCGAGTGCCATGAAAAAACTCCCACAGAAGGCGGCGAGACATTTCTCAAATATGGCGGTGACTATACGCAGTTATGCAGGTGTCATGGATATACACCGGGAACGTACATACATCCCGTTGACATCGTGCCTTCTGAAGATAAACAAAATAAAATTCCTGATGATCTGCCTTTACAGGAAGGAAAAATGTCCTGTTCCACCTGTCATGATATGTATTTGCAATGTGAGAAAAATCCCCGCTACAAGGCCCTGAACAGGAGGTTCCTTCGCGGGGCGCCCTATGTGAGCCGCACCACCCTCTGTTTCAGATGCCACGATGAAAAACAATACACCATGCTCGACCCCCATAACCAGTTAACGGAATCAGGGGCCATCATTGTCGATAAATGCCTTTATTGCCACGTAGAAAAGCCCGATGAAAAAGAAGCGTCTTTTGAAAAAGTTAAACTGATCGGCCAGCTTGAGGTACTGTGTTTCCGGTGTCACTTCAAACAAAGTCAGCTTCACCCTATCAATGCGAATCATCTGGTCATACCGACCCCTGCCATTATTGACAATATGAAGGAAACGGAAAAGAAATTCAGTATCATCCTTCCCCTTAATTACGAGGGAAAAATAACCTGTCCCACCTGTCACAATCCTCATGAACGGGGTGTCATTCCAAGGAATAAAGCCAGCGCAAAAGGGGCAAGTGAGAAATACCGGCTCCGCCTGTCCGAAGTAAACATGCAGATTTGCATTGCCTGCCATAAAGATAAGTTCTGAGGCTTTATTTATCGAACAGCCCTCGCTGCTATGTGCAGCCCGGAATTACCCAGTTATTCGCCCCTGTATCATGCTCATCATAGTTCCCTGAGGTCTCACCATCAATTCCTTCAGTGAATACTGATGGTTTAAGGAGATGCTGTCTCTGGTTGGCAGTTCCGTCCCCGGTCTGTCCGTGAGGAACTGCGATATGGCAGTCCTGACAGTATCCGCCCTGTCCGCCTGCCTTGTCCAGATGCAGTAAATGGAGATTATTGCTGCCTTCGTAGAAACCCGTATTGCTAAAGGTGGACGCGTGGCAGTTGAAGCACCAGACAGGCTCGGTGCAGGTCGCCGTGTTACCACTTGACGCGGTCTTGCATCGCGTAGTAGCACTCCACTGCGTATAGGTGGGGCGCGCAGACGGGACCTTGAGAATTTTTGTGCGATTTGAGCCATGGGGCCCTTCAGGTACTGTTGTGCCATTGGCGCCGTCAGGTCCATGACAGTCAGAACATCGCAAGGCCAGTGTTCTGAGGTTTGCATTTGTGTAGGTAAAGGACGGTCTCGGTATCATAACCTGTGAATCAGTGAGATTAAATTCCGCGTTTTGCCAGATTCCTTTCCCGGAGCCCGTATTTACCGTGTAGGTGTACTTGTCCTTTTCCACCCAGTGAAAACTGTCATTTGCCGTATTGAATTCTTCTGCCTGGTTCGAACTCAGCCCTGCCCCTGCCCAGTTGGAATGACACTTGAAGCAGATCTTGTACTGCTGATCAGGATCGGTCACCGTAACCTGAGTATAGGTTGCCGGTGCAAGGCCTGCACTTGTGTTTGCAGGATCCACGCCGCCTGTTCCGTCTATCGGGTTTGTGGACGTGGCAACATGAGGATTATGGCAGTCAACGCATTCTGAATGACGGTTGGTTATGCCGTAATCAGTGGCCGGTGTCCCCCCTTCTGTTTCACTGTGCCTTCCGGCATAGGTATACGCAGGATGTCTGGATGCCTTTGTAGTAAACAGGGACGTAACATTCTTTGATGCCTGTGATCCATCATGACAGGCCTGACAGAGACTCTCCTCCCGGGAAAAGAGCATGCCCGGAATCAGCCCGCTGCCATCGTCGTATCCATGCGGATTATGACAGTTGTGGCAGTTCCCGGGGTCAGTTAACGTAGATGAAGCTGAAAAGGGCGGTCCCGGAGGCGAAGGGTCAGGACTCCATACCATGTTGATACTGCTGTTATGACTCGAATTATTATAAATTATCTTCCCCTGATAAATGTCATACCGTCCATAGCCTAAATTTCCCGAAAAATTAAATGTTTCATGGCAGGCAAAGCACAGCTCATTTTTATTAAGACCAAAATTTGTCCTGAAGAGCGTATAGGACGAGGCCCCTTCTGCTGCAGGAGGTGAAGGTTCCGCATCATCAATACTTGCATGCTGCTCATGACAGTGCGCACAATGGCCAAGTGTTGTATAGGGAAACGCCGCATCAATGACCCTGCGGTCAGCATTCATTCCGTGCTGTGATGACGTATAGGCCCCTCCAGTAGCACTGCCGGGAACTAATAAAATATAGAGGAAAAACCACAGGGACGACCAAAAGATCATATTCGATAAAATGCCTTTTTTGTCCTCTGAATGTCTGATACAATCGTCCATCATAAACCTTTAATCCTTTGCCGTATGGCACACATTACAGCCTGAAATAGCCGTTGACAGTACCGGACTGTTATAATTCCACCTCATCATATCCGGGTAGTCAGTAGCATGTGCCCCATGACAGGACAGGCACATTACGACATCTAACCCCGGCGAGACGATATTCCCTGCGCTGTCAGGAACAGCTGTCCTCGCTACCGGTGCTGTCAGGCTGTATGGATTGCCAACACCATTATAACCGGCATATTCACCGGACCCCGGCAGGATCACATCCGTCGGATGTCTGGTAAAAGGAGAACTGGAACCGCCTATGCTGTCAGTAACGTGAAAATCCCTGTGACATGTACCGCAGAACCCGCTTATCGTGCTGTTTTCAGGCCTTATCCCCTGCGGGTGATGGCATCTATTACAGTTGCCGCCGTACGTCATGGGGGTAATCGCCCCGAAGTATTCATTGTGGTCCGCTGCGCTTTCGGTCTTCTCCCAGTCCGGGTCCTCAAGTCCTTTTACGTTTTTTAAAAATCGATAACTGTTACCCACCCGATCAGCAACATCGAGTTTTCCGTCGACATTTCTGTGGTGAGAACCCTTTATCCCTCCGCTGGATGTTCTTACCCCGTGACACCCCGCTATGCCGGCACAGGTAATATTTACTCCTATTCCATCAGGATCATGATGGCCGGGAGGTGCTGAAAGGGTATTCTCAGGATTGCCGAA
>JBFKMY010000272.1:0-3824 GCA_041629615.1 Thermodesulfovibrionia bacterium
CGGTCAGACAGTGTTCCAGCTCGGTAAATTTTGCGGGTTAGGGAAAATGCTTGAGTTAATTCAGACAGGAAGGGTCTATTCTGCTGCTGAAGCTCTGGAAATGGGCATAATCAATGCAAAGTATGATGCTTCTAAAATTGAAGGGGGCATCACAGAGACAATGGGAAAATACACTTCTGACAATATGAATATACACACGTTAACAAGACGTTTATCAAAGGAGGCGTACAGCATAATTTACGACAACTATATCGGAGGCTACCTTGCTGCGCAGCACCGTGTTATCTCGCTTCCCGAAGCCTCCGGCGGTTTTGAAGCTGAAGATGATGAGATAATTTAATGACCGATTTATCATGATATGATTTTTTGCAGCACGGCGCTGGCAAGACGTGAAAAGGAGAGTGTATCACCGCGAAAGGGATTGTTCAGGAGCAATCGTACATAAGTCTTATTTGTAAAATACAGGCAGAATTTAAAAGATAAAAATCTCATAAACAGGGACAGCGGGGAAGGGTTTATGGAAACATCAAAAATTACAGAATGGGAAGTCGTCGACGGTTTCGGGATACTCACAATAAATAATCCTCCTCAAAATTTCCTGACCGAGCCGGACATTCTGCATATATCGGATTTAAAGAGGTGGACCGGCGACGGTTCGATCCGGGGATTGATCATTCAGGGCAAGGGCAGGCATTTCAGTGCCGGGGCCGATAAAAATAATATCATGACCGCACCGGATGAAGAGGGGATAAAAAATAACCTGGCAAAAGGCAAGGAAGTCCTCAATTATCTCTGGGATTTGCCCGTCCCGACTATCGCTGCAATTAAAGGCGTCTGCATGGGAGGAGGGCTGGAAGTGGCACTCTCCTGTCATATCAGGGTATGCAGCGAAAAATCATTGTTTTCATTCCCCGAATCAGGGCTGGGAATAATGCCGGGGCTTCACGGAACAGTTAAGCTCCCGAAACTGGTGGGGGTCGCAAATGCCATCGATATGCTGCTGACGGGAAAAACGATAGATGCGCAGGAAGCATTGAGACTGAAACTGGTTGATTATGTAGTGCCGGCAAATGAAGTGTATGATTATTCGCTGGAATTATTGAAAAGGCTTACCGGCGATAAACCGCTCGGTTTAATTAATGCCGTCGTCAATTCATTCGTTAACGCAAGAAAATATTCAGAAGATGAAGCCGTAGAGAAAGTCAGCGGTATATTCTGCCAGCTGGCGATCGACATTTCTAAAAAGCCGAAAAGCTGAACAGCAGTGAATGGTCCGTATGTATGTTAAAAAAACTGTCTTGAAGAAATACGATGATGTTGTTCGGATCATCAATTCCGGAGGGGGGTTCAGCAGAGGCGAAGGCAATGGGTTTTTTACTGAAGCGGAACTGGAGTATTGCACCCGGAGGCTCCGCTGTCTGGGGGCAAGGTTCATGATTAAGGAATGTGTATTTGATTACCTTGAAAGTAAAACAGGACAGAGGGATAGAAATTACAGGGAAATCGAAATTATCAATAATGAACTCAAAAAACCGGTGATTACATTCTGTAACGGGATCAATGAATGTGTCACTCAATTAAATATAAAGGACATACTCATATCCATATCACACTCGCGAAACTGGATATCGGGTATGGTTTTGTTTTGTTATTAAAAGAGTAATGGTGGTTGTTTTTTTTGAGTTGCTGAGCTTCCTGTAAGCTTGTGCAGGTGAAAGGAGTCAATACAATGGCCGATGAAAAATTCGTCAGGGTTGCCGGCACGGGTTCTTATTTGCCGGGGGATCCAATCCCTTTTGATGAAATAGAAGACTATCTCGGAAAAATCACGAATGCTCCCCGGAAGGTGATGAGGTGGCTTGAAAGAATTCACCCTCTTATGAAAGAGATGCTGGACCTCGATTATGTTCATTATGCTCTTGACCCCAAGACAAAAGAGAGGACTGAAGACTACGTTACCATATCCGTTAAATCGGCAATGCTCGCGCTGGAGGCCGCTGATATGACGCCTGATGATGTTGAGCTCCTCACATTTGGAAGCTCCTTCAATCAGCAGATTCCGCCCATCTCGACCCGGGTACAGGAAGCACTCGGCATCGATTCCTGTGCGGAAATGGCGATAAACTCCAATTGTACGTCAATGTATAAGGCGCTCATGGTGGCCCATGATATGATACAAAACGGACGGTATAAAAATGCACTCGTACTTTCTTCCAATGTTACATCCGCGTCACTGACAGCCGATTTTTTTAATCAGGAAGTGCTCAAGACCGAAGATGCGTTTATGCGGTTCTTTTTATCTGATGGTTCAGGCGCTGCGGTATTGAAAGCATCGGATACAAGGGCAGACGGGCTGTTCCTCGACCATACGTACATTGAGTCTGTCGGAGGGAACAAGCCTTCGGTGATGCATAACGGGTTCCCTCCCTACTGGGTAAATGCGCGTGAGTCATATGAGCATGGATACCATCACATGTCGCAGATGTTTAAAGATGAAGTGCGCATCCATATGCTGGATGAAAACAAGAGGACGGTTTTTACCAACGGGATACAGAGAATGATTGATAAATGCAAAATAGATATATCCAACCTCAAATTCTTCCAGCTCAACATGCCGACAAAACATATCGTAGAAATTATACTGTCCGAATGTGAAGAAGTCCTCGGCATATCAAGGGACCTTTTATATACAAAGATTTCGAACATGGGATATCCCGGGCCTCCTGCCGCCCTGATCAGTCTTGATAAAATCAGACGGGAAGAAGACTGGAAGAAGGACGACATGTTATTGAGCTTTGTTGTTGAAGTGAGCAAGTTTATACAGGCAGGGTTTACGGTGACGCGTGCATAATATTTACCTGTCAGTACACTCTATAAGTGAAAGGAACGTCGTATGAGAATATTACTGGTCAACCCTCCAGTTCCCCAAATCAACTCGATACGGGACCACCATAAAGCAGAAAATGAAATGGAGCTGAACAAGCGGGAGGAGCTGGGCCCGCCCCTGGCATTAAATGATATCGCAGGTGCATTACGGAGCGAGGACGTCAGAATTGTAGACCAGAAGTTTGAAAATGATGAAGATCCGAATTACGATCTGGAACAGTCGATTTATAAAGAAGTGAGGAGCTTTGAGCCTGATATTGTGGGGACAACCTGTTTAACTGCTGCTGTGAATTCAGCCAAAAAGATCTTTAAGGTTGTAAAGGATTACAACCCTAAGATACTCACCGTTGCAGGAGGAATTCATACCAGCCTGAATCCCCATGATTTCTGCATGCCCGACGTTGACCTTGTAGTAGTCGGACTGGGGAAACGGACAATGCGCGAGATCGTAGATGAAGTGAAGTCAAATCCTTCTGATCCTGATTTCTCAAAAATTCCCGGCCTGGCCATGCGTGTTAACGACACATTAAAATTTACCCGCCCGTTAACGGAACTGTCCAGGAAGGAACTGAGGGATGAGCATTATTTCTACTATGACCGCAAAGGGTATTTCCCTGACAGGGAACTGACGGACCGGTATAACTATATTATCGAGTCAAAGAACCTCAGAGTCCACTACATGAATACGTCACTGGGCTGCACGGACAAATGCAGTTTCTGCGGGTTGTGGATATTTGCCTGCGGGTATTATATCACAAGAGAAATACCGACATTGCTGGAAGATATCGCCACTATGGACAAATATCCCGTTATCAGGCTGGTCGACTCCCATACATTCGGGGACGTTAACCACTCACGAAAGTTTTTTGAAACTCTCATAGAGAAAAACATCCGGCACAATTACATTGTAGATGTCAGGACCGATACGGTCGCCAGAC
>JBFKMY010000273.1:0-3823 GCA_041629615.1 Thermodesulfovibrionia bacterium
ATATACGTTCTCAATCATGTCCCCGTCTTTCATTTTGACGGCCGTTCTCTCCGCTTTTCTGATACTGGTTCTGGCCACATCCATATGGGATGAGGATATTTCCTGTCCGAAGGCAACAAATCCCGGAGGCAGGGCCAGTACCTCTTCAAAATCCTCGATAAGTCATTCAAGCCATTTTACATCTGTCTCAGTGATTATCTTTTCAGGAGGAGAACCATATCCTTTCGGAACAGAAAGTTCGGAACTGATGATGAAAATGTGTTTTTGGACCTGTAAGAGAATGCGCTTAATTCGCCTCTCTTTCGACACCGCCCTGGCCAGTCCTAAATGCGAATTTGCCTCATCAAGCGTGCCTACAGCTTCAGTTGATATGTTATATTTCGGAACTCTCTGGCCCCTCAGCAGGCTCGTGTATCCGCTGTCTCCTTTTTTGCTGGTGATGCCCATGGAATCTCTCCGGGCCCTGATAATTTTCGGATATTTCTCTTTCTTTATTATCTGAAAAACTAAAAAGTTACCACATTATTGCCAATCCGATGATACACGGCAGGTTGTCGATTAAATGAACGGTGCAAGTATTGTCTTGCCTCAATTGAAAACACCGTATCTTTTATTTACCCATCAACATCGGGTCCTGATATATCATCAAATGGGACCACGGAGTCCCGTCGTACATAATGTATGAACCAAACTTGCCGGGATACGTCGGGAATCTGGCAGCCTTGGCGTCGAAAGGCCAGAAAATCACCCAGTGTGCCGGTTCCTTGACCCTCGTCGTGCCCGGCGTGTGCCAGTCCATGTATATTTTTCCATCTTTCTCCCATCTCAGCGCACCCTGCGCCATGTACGCAAATCCGGGCACCTTATTGGTGGGTCCGGGTTTGCCCGACGTGAAATCTTTCCACCACTGAAGAGCCGCCTCATCCATACATGACGGCACCGGGACGTCTATTTTATCAAGGTCCGAATAGCATGTGAATCCGTTACTGCCAGTTATGACTTTTTTATATTTGCCGTTCCAGTTTACAATGATGATGGAAGCATCGTCTGAGATAGAGGATGGCGCTGCGCTTCGTGCAAGCTTGATCTGCTCATTATCACTTATGTATAGCACGGCCGGTTTTGCTGTCTCGTGCGTGGCCTCTGATGCGACCACAATTGCCAATAATGCTGCTAACGTAAGAGAAAATATAGTTACTTGTTTCATTGCAGTCTCCTTTTTCCACTGGATTTATATATTAAATTAATGTTATTGCGACGGATTCTCACGAGGAAGCCCCTGTGTATTATACTAACATTACCTGCCAAACAGACTCTAATGAATACGCTATAACTAATTTTATATCTATAAATCAGGCAACACTGTTCACCGCTCATTGATTTATCGAACAGGCCATAATTACCAGCGCATCATCTCATATTTTTTCTGCATCTTAATATTATGCTGATCCATCTCTTCCATTTCTTTTTGTGAGGCATTGCCCTTCTTCATTATCCTGGACATTTCCGCTATGTGCTCTGACATCTCCTGTATTAAGCCGGACATTTCCCCCATACTCTCTGCATCAGATTTCTCTGCCATCATCTCTCTCATCTGCTGCATCAATCTGGACATCTGGCCCATGTTATGCATCAAGCCGCCCGATAAATCATGCCCCTGCATCATCCCTTCCATATGTCCCTGACTTCCCTGACCACCCATCATGCTGCCCTGCTGTCCGTCCATCATGCTCCCGCTTTTGTTTCCGCCCATCTGGGCATAGACATAGGGAACAGTGGATAGAAGCATTATCAATATTATGGGATAAATTTTATTCATACTGGACCTCCCTGGTTATTGTATTTTCGTTCATTAATATAGAAGCACAAACAATAATCCAACTAAATTCCGTGACCAACCATTCTCTTCTTATACGTTTTTATCCGTACAGGAATAAACATCGGCGTCTTTCTCATGTAGTACCGGTATTCATCCCCGAATATTCCTATCACCTCCCTTTCTTCCCTTTTGGACAGACGATAATATACATAGACCAGCAGAGGGAACATGAGCGCTGTAACGATTGTCGGCCATTGAATCAGCATTCCTATCATCACGATGAACAGTCCTGAATACTGCGGGTGCCTGACGTAGGAGTAGAGACCGTCAGTTATCAGCTCACCTTTTGCACCGTGAACTCTCTTCCACCCTTTCCACATAATGGCAAAGCCGATAAACACAAGCAGATTACTGATCAGATGAACGATTGCCAGCATAGTTGCACCGCCGCCGAAGAACACGACCCAGAGGTGACCGCTGGCATGTGTGAAGGGATTCAATGCCGGGTAAGTGCTGCCGAGTATACCCGTTAATATATATATAGTGAGGGGAAATCCGTACACCTCGGAAAACAGCGCGACAAAAAAGGCAATCGTCACACTCATTGACCGCCACTCTCTTTTCTTTACAGGAGTCATAAAACTCAGAATAAAGAAAATAAAGAGTCCCACATTCACGAGTACAAGACTCCAGAACCCGTATGCATATGAAATATCGAAACCATGCATGATCATCACCTCCTCTATTAACTTGATTGGTTCATGATTCAAGATTATCCTTAAATCATGAACCAGGTATGAATGATTTGTGAAATAATTATGAATACATGAGCACAGGATGATTAAATGTTAACTCTTCGTAATCTGAGAGCATTGCCGACTACAGATACGGAGCTGAAACTCATAGCAGCAGCAGCGATTATCGGACTCAACAGGATTCCAAAGAACGGATAAAGTACACCTGCCGCAATCGGGACACCCGATGCATTATAAGCAAAAGCAAAAAACAGGTTTTGCTTTATATTGCGCATTGTCGCCCTGCTTAAAAGCCTTGCACGCAGGATACCCCTTAAATCCCCCTTTACAAGCGTGACACCTGCGCTCTCCATGGCAACATCCGTACCTGTTCCCATTGCGACACCGACATGTGCCTGTGCAAGCGCGGGTGCGTCATTGATGCCATCTCCTGCCATTGCCACAATCCGTCCTTCGCTCTGAAAATTCTTTACTACATCAGCCTTCTGGTCCGGCAGGACCTCGGCGACTACATCATCAAGCCCGAGCTTTTTTGCAACCGCCTGAGCAGTCGTCTTACTGTCACCGGTGAGCATTACCACATTGACTCCGTCCTTATGCAGCCCTGCAATCGCTTCGGGAGTGGTATCCTTGATCGGGTCCGCCACTCCAACCAGTCCGGCCGCCTTTCCATCCACGGCAACAAACATCACAGTCTGTCCATCCGAGCGCATGGCCTCGGCCCTTTCAGACAGATCGCCCGGATCGATGCCAGTATCATCAAGGAGCTTTCGGTTTCCAAGCAATATCTTCTTCCCTTTCACGATGCCGGTAACGCCTTTGCCGGTGATCGACTCAAAAGATTCTGTATTTGTCAGGGCGATATCTTTCTCTTCCGCTCCTTTAACGATTGCCGCTGCAAGGGGATGTTCGCTTCCCCTTTCAAGGCTGGCTGCAAGATACACTATTTCCTTTTCATCAAATCCCTCTGCCGGTACAACTTCTACGAGTTTCGGCTTGCCGATGGTCAGGGTCCCTGTCTTATCAACAACAAGGGTATTCACTTTTTTCATAACTTCAATTGCCTCCGCATTTTTAAAGAGCACACCTGACGTTGCTCCCTTACCGGTAGCCACCATAATGGACATGGGTGTTGCAAGACCGAGGGCGCAGGGGCACGCTATGATAAGTACGGCAACAGCATTTATAAGAGCAAATACGAAAGCAGGCTCAGGGCCTATCCACGCCCATACGATGAATGTTATAACAG
>JBFKMY010000274.1:0-3812 GCA_041629615.1 Thermodesulfovibrionia bacterium
AGGATAATGCGCGGGAGAGTACGGCTTTCCGTATTGCCGGAAATGTTTGGGGGCAATGTTCATGAAAGCCTGTTTGATCCGGGCAACAGGATCGCTGCCTTGGCTCAATTGCGATCTCCGGCCCCTTTTCGCAATCCGGGAGTATACGTACACGACCTGAAGAAGGCGGGGATTGCGGCCGTCGGATTTGTAAAGTACATGCAGCTTATCAGAAGACAGGACGGTTTGATCTCAGGCATAAATACCATGCGAAAAAAACTCGGAAGGATAATGGATAACAGTCTTAGTTCAGAAAATGCGTCATTTCATAAGGCAATCATTCCCGGTCTGAGGATGAGCATCAGCGATGATATGAGAGACGCCTTCAGTACAACGGGACTTGCCCATCTTCTCAGCATATCGGGCACTCATTTCGGACTGCTTGCTTTTGTAATATTTTCAATCGCAAAGTCGGTCATGAAGGGCCTTCCCGCTGTGTATCTCGCACGGATGACTTTATATGTAACACCAACACAGACAGCTGTTTTCCTGACGCTGCCTGTATTGACCATGTACGCGGCGTTATCGGGGTTCAGCATTCCGACAATACGTTCCTTTATCATGGTTTTTATTTATATGCTCGCACTGCTCCTCGGAAGAAGGGACCAGTGGCTTAATTCCCTGTCCATTGCCGCTGTCATAATTCTCCTGTGGAAACCGGATGCGCTGATGGAACTTTCGTTTCTGCTGTCCTTCACAGCAGTTTTCTCTATCGGGTATGTCCTGGAAAAAAGGGCCCGGTCAGATCTGATGACAGGGAACCCGGACAACGGGCTGAAAATACCGGGCCCACCGGTCCCCCTCAGGGGGGTCCGCCGGGCATTTGAAAAGGTAAAGACAGGAATGCTCATAACACTTGCCGCGGTTTTTGGGACAGCGCCGATTGTTGCACTTTACTTCAAACAGTTCGCTTTTATTTCGCCCGTATCAAATTTGCTGGTCACTCCTCTTGTCTGTTTTATCCTCCTGCCCCTCGGTTTTATTGCAGGTTCCGGCGCACTCATAGGGAATATGTCTTCACTGCCGTTTATCAGTGTGATTGATGCCGTGACGCACTATGTTCTGAAGATGATACAATTTTTATCCGGGATCCCTTATTCGTCTGTGCATGTACATAATCCTTCCATAGTCACTATCCTGCTTTATTATGCCTCCCTGATCTTTTATTTAAAAAGCAGGGGGAGAGGGAAAATTATTCCGTTCATACTGCTCACAGGCCTCTACCTGTCGGGCCCCTCTGTATCGAAGGATGATCTGAGAATCACCTTTCTGGACGCAGGGCAGGGCGATGCGTCAGTTGTTGAATTGCCGGACAAAAAAGTAATGCTCATAGACGGTGGTACGCGTGAACCTGATATGGGGCGCCGGGTCATCGCACCCTCTCTGCGGGCGAAAGGCATAAGAAGGATTGATTATGTGGTATTGAGCCATCCGCATGCCGATCATTTCGGGGGGCTTATGTACATCATAGATAATTTTGCCATCGGGGAAGTATGGTTCAGCGGGAGGATGACTGCCGAGGCCCGAGAGTTTTTTCACAGCCTCATGACAAATGGAATCCCGTACAGAATTCTTCGACGGGGGGACTTCCTGGATTCAGGAGAATATAAAATATATGTACTTCATCCGTATGATGGGTTTTACTCCACCTCATCAAAAAATGATGTATCAAATCAGAACAACGATTCTCTTGTGCTCAAAATAGTAGCAGGCAGCACCTCAGTTCTGTTTACCGGTGACATAGAGCAGGAGGCAGAAGGGGACCTCATTTATTTGCGGGAGCGGTTGAAGAGCGACATACTGAAAATGCCCCATCACGGGGGGAGGACATCGAACTCCCTGGAATTTATCGAGGCTGTACACCCTGACATCGCTGTTGTGAGTTCAGGAAGAAATAATCCCTTCAGACATCCGCACCACGCCGCACTTCAGAGGTACAGATCCTCGGGCGCGAGAATCTTCAGAACAGACATGGACGGTGCTGTTACCATAATCTCACAGAAGGGAGACTATACTGTACAAACATACGTGGATGAAATATTCAATAAAGCCGAAACATGGGGGGATGAATGTAATAATCTAAAGCTCCTCTTTTAAATTGTTGGATGTTGCCCGGCAATCGATAAAGTATTGCCGGCCGGAAATTTCACCCTCGTAACGGACCTGCAGGCAAATGACTGCATAGTGCAGAGGGATTGATGATTAACGACAGAAACAAAAAGGAGGACCCGGTGCAACCGGGCCCTCAATTAACTTTCCTCTCTGCTCATTTTTCAACGGGATGATATCTGTCTCCATAATCAATGTTGTAATCACACGGGTCACATTCTAATTTAACAGCACCTTCGTCAACACCCTCTTTTTCACCAGGATGATATGTGTCTCCATAATCAATGTTATAGTCGCAAGGATCACATTTAATTTCAACATACACCTTTGCTGTCTGCTCGTTCGCTGATGAAATCATTTCAGTTCCCTGAACGGTCCCCGTGAATAACAGCATTATCCCCGCCATTCCGACCCCTATGGCTGTTTTGTATCTCATTGCATTGACCCCCTTTCCGAAGCTTATAAAAGCTTCTTGTAGAGAAGCAGTCAATAAAAAGCCGAACTCACCAAAGGTCCATCCTTCGGTAGCTCGGCCATCTTGCTTTTTAGTAAGACCCGCCGCTTTCTGCCCCCTCCTTACGGGGGGTTTGGCTTTATCGGGACTCTATGCATACCTTCCTCTTATCTCCTATATATCACCTTCCTGACAGGATGTCAATAGAGTAAAATCAATAAGTTAGAATCATTCTAATCATTATTATTTATGAAAAATTCTCCTTTCAAGTCTCCCCTAACCCTGCCTGCCGCAGGCAGGCCCTTATTGCTAACAAGGGCAATACACATTGAATTATCATTAATAAAAACATTATTATGATGCCTCGCCTTGTAAGCGGGGAGCGTCACTGATTCCGGGATTTTATATCTTCGATAATTCCATGGATCTTTGCCTTTATATCATCCCGTGCCCTTCTGAATGCATTGAGTATTTCCTCTTCCGGGCCGATAGTTCCCACAGGATCGTGAACAGGCATATGTGTTTTATTAATCCCCGGGGGGACTGCGGGGCAATATTTGTCTGCATGACCACAGAGGGTCACAATCAGGTCCATCTGTCGCAATGCTCGTTCATCAATGGCCTTTGATTTCTGATGAGATATGTCAATGCCCGCTTCTTTCATGACCGCTACTGCCAATGGATGGACATAACAGGGGGTAAGTCCGGCACTGTGGGGCTCGATGAGTCCCTTTCCCTGTTCTCTGGCAAAACCCTCAGCCATCTGGCTCCGGCAGGAGTTTCCGGTACAGAGAAACATCACTTTGAATATTTTTTTCTCACTCATAAAAAATAGTATTTCTTTTCAATGGGTAAAGTTGTTCAGAGAAAGGAGCGACAGAGGTTTATTTGAGATGCGGAGCAGTGAGAAATAAATTTATTATTTACCCTTAAGCATTTCTTCGAGTTCTTCTGCAAGATCTTTATCCAGGGCTTTCAGAATACCGTATTGTTTTTTTGCCTCTGATATCATTTTGTTATCCAGTTTAATGTAAGTCACTGCGAGATTATAGTGGGCCGCTGCGTGGTCGGGTTTGATCTTTACCGCTTTTTTATAAGCGTCCAGCGCTTCCTCGTATTTTTCCATTTCACTGTAGATATTGCCAAGGGTAAATTGCGCCCCTGCATGCTGCGGGTTGATTTCAACGGCAGTTCTCAGGGCATTGACAGC
>JBFKMY010000275.1:0-3806 GCA_041629615.1 Thermodesulfovibrionia bacterium
GCAATAACAGGGTCGATGTCGCACCGACAGGAATATATTTCGATGAGCAGACGCCCTCAGCATTGATTGAAGCGGTGAAAAGATTTGAGGCTGCGGAAGATAGATTTAATTCCCTCGAAATAAGAAAAAATGCTGAAAGATTCAGCGCCGAAAGGTTTCAAAGAGAGTTTAAGACATACACAGAGGAACGGATCAGGGACTTTTTCCCCTGATTTTATTAACTTTCAAACCCCCACCAAATCTTCAAGTGCTTTCAGCTGTCTTGTCTCACCCATGGCAACAAGGGTATCGCCCTTTTTAATAAGACTTGCTGATGTGGGATTAAACTCCATCTCTCCCGATTCTCTCTTGATTGCAACGATTATTATCCCGAGGTCCTTTCGTATACCGCATTCATCAAGAGTCCTGTCTATTATATGGGATGTATCTTTTACTTTGACTTCCTCCATCTGCAGTTCAAGGTTTCCGCTTCTCGTCGCAAACTCTATAAAATCAACAACAGCAGGCTTCAGCAGTGTATGGGCAATCCTCAAGCCGCCAATATAATAGGGGGAAACAACACTGTCTGCGCCCGCCCTGAGGAGTTTCTGCTCCGAACCTTCTTCACTTGCCCGCGCAATTATTCTCAGTTTCGGATTCAGTCCCCTTGCCGATAATACTACATAAAGATTACTGGCATCTGAAGCCAGCACCGAGATCAGTCCGCGCGCCCTTTCGATACCCGCCTGCCTAAGCACACTGTCCTGTGTTGCATCCCCCTGCATGGAGAGGATATCCCCGTCCATTGATGCAACGACTTCAGGTGACCCTTCGATTACAACAAAGGGGGCCTTTTTCTGAATCATTTCCCTGCATATGATATTGCCCATCCTTCCAAAACCGCAAATAATATAGTGTTTTTTCAAATTTTCTATTTTCTTGCTCAATTTTTTCCTCCCCAGTATATCTCTTAATTCACCTTCAAGGAGCACCTTGGCCCCTACACCGAACATATAAAACATTGTCCCGACCCCGGACAGCATGAGAATCATGGAGAACGTTCTCCCTGTCTGCGACAGGTCATGCACCTCATGGTATCCTACCGTAGTCAGTGTGATTATCGTCATATACAGGGCATCAAAAAAACCCCATTTCTCAATGGCCACATATCCAATTGTCCCGATAGCAATAACCCCCAGTATGGCAATAACGGGGTTAATCAATTTACTTTGTTTATGCACGATTAATTATAAAGAATCTGGCTCTATACTGCTACAGGTGAACAGGGCAGAAAGTGTTTTTATGGTCAGGAAAGAATTTCAGTCAATTTTCTCCTGAACCGCTCCTGATGTGTTCCCTGCCAGTAATATTTCTCACACCGTGGACATTTCTTAATGCTCTCAGCGGTACGAAAGACATATTCCGGAACACGCTTTTTCCCCCGTTCCTTTGACACGTTTTCCAGAATCGTGTTACAGAGGGAACATCTTCCGATCACAGGAGACATGAATGACTCAGGAGATATACCCGCAGGGAATAATGCGAATGTGGTGATCACTTTTTTTAATTGTTCCAGAGGTTGATTGTCAGTCAACAGCAGATACTGAGTCAATCCCCTCACCTGAACAAGGCGGGCATCTCTCGTAAGCAGAATTCTCTCTTCCTCTCTTGAGATTCTTAACAGAAGGCTCTTCTCAATCTGAGAGGAGTATGCAGTATCATAGCCAAGGAGCCTTAACCATCTGGCGAGACGGCCAAGCATGGAATCGGCAATAAATTTCATGGTAAAAAAATTGACAACTAACGATGTATTCGCCAGTTGTCAATGTTCAATCCAGAATCATGTATGTGAGGTTAGTAGTTGGTAAACCCTTCTTCCACCTCTACAAACGTATCCTGATATAAATCAGTTCCCGTACCTGCAGGAATAAGCCTTCCCATAATAATATTTTCTTTAAGTCCCCTTAATTCATCCTGTGCCCCGTTGATGGCAGCCTCGGTAAGGACCCTCGTTGTCTCCTGGAAGGACGCAGCGGATATAAAACTGTCCGTTGAAAGTGATGCCTTGGTAATGCCCAGCAGAATAGGTTTGGCCTGGGCCGGTTTTCCCTTCTGCTTAACGACCTTCCTGTTCTCTTCTTCGAATACGAGCTTGTCAATCTGTTCGCCCACAAGAAAATCCGTGTCACCGGCGTCTTCAATTTTGACTTTTTTCATCATCTGGCGGACAACGACTTCTATATGTTTATCATTGATCGCAACACCCTGCAGTCTGTACACTTTCTGCACCTCATCCACGAGGTACCGCTGCAGTTCGTTCGGTCCCAGTATTTCAAGTATGTTATGTGGATTAATGGAACCATCCATAAGGGCTTCTCCTGCCCTGACCCAGTCACTTTCATGTACACTCAGATGCTTGCCCTTGGGGATAAGATACTCCCGCGTGTCCGTTCCTCCCTTGACATTGACTACGCGCTGGCCCTTATGGAAACCCTTAAACTCCACGACCCCGTCTATCTCACTGACAATGGCCTGCTCCTTTGGTTTTCTTGCTTCAAAAAGCTCTGCAACTCTGGGGAGACCCCCTGTTATGTCCTTGGTCTTTGTTGTCTCTCTCGGGATCTTGGCTATGACATCACCGGGATGTACAATGGTCCCCTTGTCAACAAGGACATGTGAACCTGAAGGCAGCAGATAACGGGCAAGTGCGTTTGTCCCCGGGATCCTCAGTGTGGCCTTTCCGTGTTCGTCCTTTACCGAAACCCTCGGCCTCATATTGGCAGGATATTCTATGATGACTTTATGGGCAAGTCCCGTAACTTCATCCACTTCTTCTTTCACCGACACTCCCTCCGCAATATCACCGAGGGCAATCCGGCCTCCCACCTCCGTAATAATGGGCAGCGAATAGGGGTCCCATTCCACAAGCAGCTGTCCGGCGTCAACTTTCTGGCCGTTTTTTATTTTCAGCCTTGCCCCGTATACGACAGAGTATTTCTCCCTCTCCCGTCCCTTTGCGTCAGTAATTGCAATGCTTCCGTTGCGGTTCATGACAATCAAAGATCCCTCTCTGTCTTTCACCGTAGCAAGCTCGATGAACTTGACAGTGCCGCTGTTCTTTGCCTCAAGGACAGTCTGTTCGACCAGTCTCGTGGCCGTACCCCCGATGTGGAACGTTCTCATTGTCAGCTGTGTCCCCGGTTCTCCAATGGACTGGGCCGCCATTATCCCTACTGCGTCACCCAGTTCTACAATGCCGCCCCTGCCCAGGTCGCGTCCATAGCATTTTTTACACACACCGAACCTTGATTCACAGGTCAATACCGAACGGATCAGTATCCTGTCAATACCGGATGCCACGACATTCTGGGACAGTTCATCGGTTATCAGATCGCCCCTTGATAAAATTTTCTCCTTTGTAACCGGGTCCTTGACATCCTCGGCAGCAATCCTCCCATAGACCCGCTCTTCAAGCGGTTCGATGATCTCCCCACCTTCAATAAGACTTGTAACCGTAATGCCGGCATGCGTTCCGCAGTCATCTTCTCTGATAATGACATCCTGTGTAACATCGACCAGTCTGCGGGTAAGATACCCCGAATTCGCAGTTTTTAAAGCGGTATCTGCCAGGCCCTTTCTTGCTCCATGCGTTGAAATGAAGTATTGAAGAGGTGTGAGCCCCTCCCTGAAATTCGCGGTAATCGGGGTCTCTATGATCTCTCCCGATGGCTTTGCCATAAGGCCTCTCATCCCGGCGAGCTGTCTCAACTGGGCAGCCGACCCCCTTGCACCGGAATCAGCCATCATAAACACATTATTAAATGACC
>JBFKMY010000276.1:0-3767 GCA_041629615.1 Thermodesulfovibrionia bacterium
CAATAAAGACAGGGGAATGATCAACCGATAGTGTCCAGCCATGTTTCTGTACAATGGATTATTCGCACAAAAAGATGATCCCCTGTTGCAATGGTAACAGTAGCTTTAAACTTTATGGGAGGAGAAAACAATGAAAAAAATAATCGTCATGGTAATGGTTTTTTCGCTGTGCACACTCAACGTCGGCTATCACACAGGGGTGTATGCCCAGAACGAAGCCCCGCAGGCAGATGAGAAAGTCATGGAAAAAATTGAAGCAGAGGCAGTGGCAAAGGAACTGGCGGCACGGGCTGAAGGAACGTATGTGAAGGGAGAAGCGGAGCCTGTCCTGAAAGGAAATCAAGTAGCGCTCCCTATCATAGATGAAGATACCGGGAATACCCTCGGCTATGTTGTGGCCGAGAAAGATAAGCTTGTTTCTGTACTGAATGAAGCCGGATTAACCGACGTGGCAAATGCCCTGGCTGCTATGGATGCCGGTGAAGCTGCAGGAGAAACGGTAAAGGCCGGTATGAGCCGGGGAACAATAACATGGATTGCAATAGGCGGTGCAGCCCTTGCAGCCCTTGCTCTGGCACTTGGCAGCGGCGGCGGTGGCGGGGGTGGTGGAAGCACATCCAACCACTGAACAACATGTTCCGGCATAAAAGGGCTGCCTTTGTATGGGCCCTTTTATTATTTATTATTGTTATGATGAGATCTCTTATAATAATCTGTATTTTTTCCCTGAGTGGGAGTATTGTTCATGGGGTAAACGATGAAGAATACAGAATACTGTCCCGGATCCTTGGTCCGGCAGAGAAGTTCTTTCAGTCACTGAAAAACAGCGAGTACGATACTGCATGGGATTTATTGTCCGGACACTCGCAGAAAATAATTGTTAACGATGTTTATGAGGCCTCCAGAAAATTTAAGGGAAATATACAAAAAGAAGATATTGTTGAAGACTTTAACCGCAGGGGGATGATGTTTACTCAGTACTGGAACTCATTTCTCAGGACATTTGATGCTGATATGATTCTGGAACAGAGTCAATGGGATATGGGCCCAATCACGGGAAGCGAGGCTGACATAATAATTCAGCATGGTCATTCATATAAGCCCACAATACTGAAAATGCGTAAAGAAAAAGAGGGGTGGCGAGTAGGGCTGGTTGAGACATTCTGGCAGAGCAGGAGAGTAAATTTTTTACGTTTTCTTTTTCGGTGATCATGATTGATACATAACCCTCTTATGATGAAGCAAGAGGCCCCTCGCCTCTCTGCTCAAGGAGTATTGTGCATTTCCCGTTGTTCAGAATACTATTAATATTTCATTATTTCAGCACGTTGCATGTTTTTATCGATCATGGACCACCTGCCGGTACCGGCGTGAGGCGACAGGAGTTCTTGAGCGGTGTTACTGCCTGAAATGAGTATGCGCAGTATCAGCCGTCCTCCCAAATAATTATTTTTGCAGTTTAATCGTGTCTTCCACTACAATATAATAAATAAAGAGACGATTAATACCGAAGAGTATAGATAATGAAGATTATTAACAGCCAATGACTATGCCACAGGATAAGAGGAAGTTAAAACGACAGGATATCTTTCTTATTGTTGAGTTTAAATCCCTGAAAAATTCGGGAGGAGGGTCCATTGGAATAACAAGGGAGCTCTCAACCGAAGGATTCAGTATGGAAGCTCAAAATATTGAATTTAAGTGCGGTGATGTCCTGGAGTTTACATTAAAGCATTCCAGTAGTGATTTGACGGTTACGATTAAGGGCGAAGTGTCCTGGAAGAATCATTCCTGGTACAAATATATGATAGGAGTAAAATTTCTTGAGGTCACTGAAGAGCAGAAAGTAAGGATAGAGGATTTAATGTCTGCGATCAGGGAGGTGACGGATAAACCGCATCTGACGGACGATGGACACATCTCTGAAACGGCACAGGAGGGCAGGCCTGCAGCCAGGGTGCTTCCCGGACAGAACGACACAGCAATGCCCGATGCCCCTGAGAGAGAAAAAACAATTACCTCCAGAATGTCAGAGCACAGTGAACTGACAGGTACGGAAAGAAATTTCATATCCGGCGACAGGCCGTATATCCGTGATGACGGTCATGAAGAAGGAAAACCTGTAACTACAGGTAAAGAAACTGGGAGGGGGCGCGAAAAGCCGGACACGCAACAATTTAACAGAATAAGGCGGATGAATAACAGACAGGCTGCAGCACGGAGGATCTTTGATGAGATTTACGGGGGAAGGAAAGAGCGAAAAAAGAAAATCTGGGTGTATGCCCCGCTCGTGACAGCTGCTGCGATTATCTTATTTATTGCCTTGCCGGTAATGATAAAAAGTTTCAATGCTCCAGCACCAAAAGCTGGTCCTGAGATTCCGGCACCTGCAATTTCCGGTAACGGAGAATCTGAAGAGGCGCGAGTAGCGGGTGATAGCCTCGAGAACAGTGTGGAATATGTAAGTAACACAGGTGGTCCGGACGAAGGTGCGCAGGCCCTGGAGCAGGACCGTGTCGTTTTGAAGGAGGATGAAGAAGTCAATGAAATGCAGTTGTCGGCCGGGGAAGCTTTCACCGGAAGTGTTTCGCCCCCTTCTTCTCCTGAAAATGCATCGGGGAGCAATAACATCCGCGAGATGATACCTGATGTGCCCGGTGAAGAGGTTTCCAAAATAGATTTACTTGCAAAGATAGATGAAGCAATTAAATCCGTGCAGACCATGCAGCCACAGAAACCGGTGCTTAGGCGCAGAATACCTCCGACCCGGAGGGCAGAGGGGAATGCAGACAGTGCAGAGGCTCAAATGTATTCAATTGATGAAGAATATGTAATGTCCGGGGAACCTCCGGATACTGAAACTGCCGCCGAAATCATAAATATGCCTGTGCCTGAGATACCCGAAGAGATTGAAGCACCGGACGAACCTGCACCAGTGATCATTACAGAAGAACATGATGAGCCATCCCGGATCGTCAATGCCGAAATACCACCGGAACCTGAGATAATAACGAAAAAGGAACAACCCGATAAAATTGATCACCTGCTCATGGGAGGAGAGCAGCATAAAGTGGGTCTTGTTGTAAAGAATAATGAATCATCAGAAACGCCGTTGCTTGCAAAAAGAGAGACGCCCCGCCCTCCAGATGTCAGGGAAACCGTCAAAACACCTGAACCGGGTGCTGCACCGCAAAATGCTCCGAAAATCGCTTTACTTGTAAAGGGAGGTATTTTCAAGAAAAACAAGAGTGTATCTCCTGCTCAGGATAATAAGGTCAGTCGTGATTCTTCAAAAAGATGGAAATATATTGGCAGTGCGCAAAACGGGATCCCCCTCTATATAGATCCTGAGACAATTTCTTATCCGTCTGAGCAGGTTGTTAACGTTTTGATGAGGGCGTCAATAAATAATAAGGATTATATAGACATGCTCGCCATCAACTGTTCGCATTCTTTGCTTCGCATACTGGAAGAGCGTGATGGTAATAATCCGGTCATGTCAGCCTATTCACATGAATGGAGAGATATTACTCCTGAAAGCATGGTCCTCTATACCTCTACATGTCCTCAACAGAACTAGCATGAACGGCTGAATTGATGTATAAAATAGCATGAACTGTATTAAGGTCGTAAGCATATTTTAGCTTTTTTCCTGTGTATGGTATAATCAGTACCGCCAAAGGGGCTGTAGCTCAGTTGGGAGAGCGCTTGAATGGCATTCAAGAGGTCGTCGGTTCGATCCCGATCAGCTCCACCATTTCTTTTCA
>JBFKMY010000277.1:0-3767 GCA_041629615.1 Thermodesulfovibrionia bacterium
GTCACTGGGCTGCACGGACAAATGCAGTTTCTGCGGGTTGTGGATATTTGCCTGCGGGTATTATATCACAAGAGAAATACCGACATTACTGGAAGATATCGCCACTATGGACAAATATCCCGTTATCAGACTGGTCGACTCCCATACATTCGGGGACGTCAACCACTCACGAAAGTTTTTTGAAACTCTCATAGAGAAAAACATCCTGCACAATTACATTGTAGATGTCAGGACCGATACGGTCGCCAGACATCCCGACCTTTTCCATCTTGCAGCAAAGGCCGGAGTGAAAGTAGCCATCATGGGATTTGAGGCCACAACAGATGAAGAGCTCGAAAAGTATAACAAGAAGTCTTCCGTCGCCAACACGGTCACAGCCATCAACACACTGCATGAAGCGGGAATATGGTGCGCAGGCAACTATATTATAAGCCCTGATTACGATGAGAAAGATTTTGAAAGAGTTGCCGCCTTTGTAGAAAATCATCCTGTGCTCTTTTCAGGGTTTACCGTTATGACTCCATTTCCCGGTACCCCCCAGTACGAGACGATGAAGGACAGCATCATCATTAAAAACCTGGATTACTATAATCTCGTGAATGCGGTTGTGAAGACAAAGCTCCCTGAAGATGTCTTTTATTCAAAGATTGTTGATCTGTACAAATTGAGCAAACAGGTGAGAGGAAGGTTTATACGGGAATCAGGGGCCGATGTGTAGGGTCCCCGGAAAGATACTGCTGAGATGGCTGATAACGCTTTAAATAAGATAGGCATTCTGGGAAGCGGGAGGATGGGGGAGTCCATATTTTATCACCTTAATGATTTTGACTATTCGCTGGTGTGGATATTCCGCAAGCCGGACCTGCGGGACAAGGCAATTGAGAAACTGCATAAAAAATTAAGGCGCATGCACAAAGCCGGCGCATTTGATGATCAGACGTACAATGACAAGATAGAAAAAACCCTCATTGCCTCCGATATGGCTGAATTGAACAACTGTGACCTCATAATAGAAACAATCGTCGAAGACGCAGGGATAAAGGCATCCCTCTTCCGGGAACTGGACAGCGCGGTAAAGAAAGACTGTATATTCGTATCGAACTCGTCTTCCATCAAACCTGCGAGGATATGTCCTGATTCGGAAAGAAGAGAGAGATTTGCAGGCCTTCACTTTTTCTTCCCTGTGCGTTTTAACAAATCAGTCGAAATAATGGGGACAGACGCCTGTTTGCCCGGGACAATCCGGTCATTAAAGAAATTTACGGAGGACATAGACAAGAAGGCGCTGGTCCTGCCTGAAAAGGGCGCATTTATTCTCAACAAGGTCTTTATTTATACCCAGGCGCAGGCATTCTGGGCGTACAGGGACCGCATATTGAGCTTTAAGGAAATAGACGAATTAATAAAGGAACATATCTTTACCATGGGAACATTTGAATTTCTGGACCATGTGGGCCTTGATGTCATATTGTCGGCTGCAAAGAATTACCTCGAGGACATGGAGCATAAAGATTTTATCACTATTACGATAGAGGAAGTACAGAAGATTGTTGATAAAGGCAATCTGGGCGTCAAATCAGGCAGGGGATTTTATTCATATAACAAGGAAGAGAAAGACGAAGAACCTGCCGGTCTGAAGCAGGTAAGTGAGGAGGAGCGGAAGAAGTATGAAGAAGACCTGGTAAATAAGATCATGTGCCTCTATATAAAGTGTGCGTATGATTTTGTGGACAGGGGATACTGCACAGAGTCTGAAATCGAATTCGCACTTAACGAATATAAGGGAATGGAAAAAGGCCCGGTCACACTGAGAAACGAAATCGGACCTGACCGGGTTTCTGATCTATTAATGCACTATTATCAACAGACAGGAGAAAAGGTGTTTTACCCGTCTCCATCATTACAGAAGAAGTCGTAATGGGAAAGGAGTAATCATTGGATAAGCGAGTTGTCATAACAGGCATCAACCTGATGACAGGTGTTGGCCTTGATCTTAAAACCAGCTGGGAAAATCTGGTAGCAGGGCGCAGCGGGGTCGGGAAAATCACCCTCTTTGATGCCTCGAACCATCAAACGAAAATTGCCGCCCAGGTGCCTGATGACTTTGATGACTATGCAAAAAAATATTGCAGAAAATACCTGTCCAAGCAGATGGCGCGATCAACAAAGATGTGTTTTGTCTGCACGAAAGAAGCAGTCGCAGACAGCGGCCTTGATTTTGAGGCCTTTGACAAAAGAAGATGCGGGGTCATATTCGGTCTGGTGGGCACAGGCTATTCCAGCGAAGATGTGCAAAAGGACCCCAAGAACCTGATCATCAAGACCATGTCCAATGCGATGTCGGCATGGGTGAACATAGAATACAAACTGGAAGGTCCAAGCTATACAGTGGCAACGGCCTGTTCATCCGCCTCCTATGCGATTGCCAACGGGTATGACCTCATCAAAGCGAATAAATGTGATCTTGTCATCGTCGGCGGCGGCAGCAGCGGTGTGAATCCCGACGAGATCAGGGGATTCAATGACCTGTATGCCCTTTCAACGCGAAATGATGAGCCTGAAAAAGCGAGCAGGCCCTTCTCGGTTGACAGAGACGGCTTTGTCATGGGCGAAGGAGCAGGCATCATAATTCTTGAATCCGAAGAATCAGCGAAAGCAAGAGGAGCTCAAATATATGCGGAATTAATAGGATATGCCCTGACCACTGAGGCATATAACATTATGTCTCCGCAAAAGGACGGCGTGGGCATGGCCAAGACCATGGAGATGGCGCTGCATGAGGCCGGGATAAACAGGGATGACGTGGATTATATAAATGCCCACGGCACATCAACGGGACTCAATGACAAATATGAGACCCTTGCCATAAAACAGGTATTCGGCGATCTTGCATATAAAATTCCCGTTTCATCCGCAAAATCCATGGTAGGACACACGATCAGCGCGGCCGGAGGAGTTGAGGCTGTTATTACCATAATGAGTATAAAAAA
Organism: Thermodesulfovibrionia bacterium; assembly: GCA_041629615.1. GTDB lineage: Bacteria > Nitrospirota > Thermodesulfovibrionia > UBA6902 > UBA6902 > JBFKMY01. Next base: position 2,991 of record JBFKMY010000277.1, read on the forward strand.
CAATATCATGACACCGACGATCAATTATAATCCGGACCCTGATCTGGACCTTGATTATGTCCCCAATGAGGCGCGTGAAAAGGAAATAAATATCGCTCTATCGAATTCTTTCGCCTTTGGCGGACATAATGCAACACTTGTTTTAAAGAAATATTCCTGATTCATTGATCCTGATGCGGGATCAATGTGTATGCAAATAGTTTCGCATTAACATTTTTGATAATGAAGATTCAGAGAGGGCAAAATTGGAATTTGAATACTTCGTGTCTGTTCGAGGGTATGAACTTGATTCCTTCGGGCACTTAAATAATGCAGTATATTTAAACTATATAGAACAGGCTCAATGGGAAATATTGAAAAAAACGGGCACATTCAGTCACTTTAATGAGAAAGAAATAATACCGGCCATTATAGAGACAACCATCAGGTATATAAGGGAGGTAAAGATTTTTGACGAACTGGTTGTGAAAACAAGGTTATCTTTAGATCCTCCTTACGTAGTGTGCACCCACAACATATATAATCTGAAAACCGGGCTGAAATCATGCAAGGCCAAAGTGAAGCAGCTCTATATGACAAAAGAAAGAATCGCCTGCGATCTGCCGGACTTTATACTTGATAAATGGGGGGTAATGCGTTAAGGTCTGTTATGGAAAAATCACGAATATCAGAATGGGAAATGCACGGCAGCTTTGGAGTGCTCACAATAAATAATCCGCCCCAGAATTATCTCGACGACTTCAGGCTTGCCGAAATACAGGACTTGCAAAAATGGAC
>JBFKMY010000278.1:0-3732 GCA_041629615.1 Thermodesulfovibrionia bacterium
AAGACTACGTGAGGTGTGAAAAGTAGCACAAGGGAAACGATTGCTCTGTTCAGGGTTACAAGTCTATTATGGGGGGATTCTTCTCAATTCATTTAAAATGTGGACGGGTCTTCAGGCGGAAGTTTGTCTTCATCAAAGGGCATGACACCTATCTGAGTCATAACAGACTCCACACTTTTCAGCATTTCACTATAATCGTAGTCGGGCATTTCCCGTTCCAGTGATACATCTATCAGTGCGGTGAATTGAGCATAGTCAAAAGGGCCGTGAATCACCCCTGAACGTTTTAATATCGCAAAAACAGTTTTATCATCCCGTAAATCATCACTGTCTTCAATCAAGAGTGGTTTTCTCCGTTCCGGTGAGGCAACATACCACTGCAATGCTGAAACCACTGCGTCATAAAGCGTTATAAGCCCGAGCGATATTTTACCCTGGCGAAGTCTTCTTTTTCCCCCGCGAATATGGAGTCTGGCTCTTTGTAAAGGCCCTGCCTCCGGGCCCAGCGCGTTTTCATCCATTAATCCGAAGTGCGGCATGCCCTATGCTCCTGTTTCATTAAAACTGGTAACGCTTAAGCTTTGATTTTATTATACCGAAAATACACTATGCATGCTTTAAATACCATTGAAAGTTTAAGCGACCGGATGAAAGAGGTATTCAAATTTTTCAAAATGCTGTCCGATGATGAAGTACAGGCTTTTCTCGGTTTCTGTGAAAATAAGCGGGTCGACGCGGGAGAGACGCTCTGGAGAGAAGGCGACAGCGATAATTATGCCGCCTTTGTTGTCTCCGGCAAACTCGGCATAAAAAAGAGAACAGAGTTTGAAGGGAAATACATGGTTGTCGGGACCTTTGCGCGGGGGACGGTAGTCGGTGAACTCTGCCTGTTCACGGACCGGCAGAGATCTGTTACTGCTGCTGTCCTTGAACCTGTTGAAATAGTGGTCCTCACCAGCAGAAATTTTGAGAGACTTATCTCAGAGCACCCCATGCTGGGGCTGAAGCTTCTGAGGCATATATTTATGGTGATATCCAATCGTCTCAATACGTCTACTGACCGTATAGCGAAAATCTTCTGATATGGCACTGCGCGAAATAGGGATAGTAAAATGGTATGACCATGCCGAGGGCAGCGGTTATATTGCCCGTAAAGGGGGCGAAGACATTTACATTCATTACAGCGCCCTCCGCTGTGATTCCGAAGATTGTGCATTAAGAGAGGGCGATGCGGTAGAGTTTACTCTCTCCGACGGCAGCAATGGTCCTCAGGCCCGGGATGTTATTGTATTGAAATGATATGTCATGAGTGACGTTTCAGACAGCAATGGATGCTCCCTGTTCATGATACAATCTGAAACATGCCGGACTGATGTCTCCCCTTTAACGTCAGCTTAAGACAATAACTCTTTCGTATAGATCCGGATGCAGTACACTCGCCGCAGCAGCGGTTAACAACAGCATACTCATGACAGGAAGCGTAATTTTTTGCGCAGTTTCAAATTACAGATAAAAACATGAGTAAAATATGAAGAATCGGTATAATATAAATTCATTATGCCGTTAAAACGATATAAGAATAATGCTACAGTTTTTTGAAAAGTTAGGCGCCAATACACTGTACTATGTGAATGAGGCCGGCAGGATGGGAATATTTCTCTTTTATTCCCTCGTGAGTATAGTAAAACCTCCCTATAAAATATATCCGATCATCAGGCAGACGTACATCATCGGAACACTTTCCCTGTTCGTCATCATTTTTACCGGTGCTTTTACCGGCATGGTTCTGGGAATTCAGGGGTATCATACGCTCAGCAAATTCGGGGCAGAGGGCCTTCTGGGATCGGTGGTCGCCCTCAGCCTGATCAGGGAACTGGGCCCGGTTCTGGCAGCACTCATGGTGACCGGAAGGGCAGGTTCGGCCATTTGCGCCGAGATCGGGGTCATGCGTATTTCGGAACAGATCGATGCCCTGGAATGTATGGCAATCGATCCCCATAAATATATCATGGCCCCGAAATTTGTAGCGGGCATTATCTCCCTGCCCCTCCTGACGGCCATCTTTGATGTCATCGGGATTTTGGGGGGCTATCTGGTAGGAGTAGGGCTTTTAGGATCAAATGAAGGGATGTATTTTTCAAGTATATATAAAGATGTTGATTTTAATGATGTCTACATGGGATTTGTCAAGTCTCTTTATTTTGGAATGCTGATCATATGGATATGCTCGTCAAAGGGCTATTTTGTCCATCTGGCAAAAGGCGGCGGATTCGGCGCTGAAGGGGTTAGCAGGGTGACGACGAACGCAGTCGTTTTGTCGTCAGTCAGCATATTATTATTCGATTATTTTTTGACGTCCATACTGATATGAAGGAAAAACCTGTTGTACAATTAATTGATGTCAGAAAATCATACGGCCCGCAGGAGGTATTGAAGGGGGTCAATCTCTCTATCATGGAAGGCAAGACAACGGTCATTGTCGGCGGCAGCGGCCAGGGAAAAAGTCAGATCATCAAGCATGTCCTTGGACTCATTAAGCCCGACAGCGGCAGGGTCTTAGTATATGGCAAGGAGATAAACAGCGTAAGCAAAAAGGAACTCAAGGAGATCAGGACTCATTTCGGGGTCCTCTTTCAGAATGCTGCGCTGTTTGATTCAATGACAGTGTATGATAATGTTGCCCTTCCCCTGCGGGAGAGGACCAGAAAGTCCGAAGATGATATCAAAAAAATAGTGAACGAAAAACTTGCCATGATGGACGTTGAAGGAACAAATGAAAAGTATCCCGCCCAGCTCAGCGGGGGTATGAGAAAGAGGGTTGGCCTTGCGCGTGCCCTTGTACTTGACCCAAGGATTATTTTTTTTGACGAGCCCACAACGGGACTTGATGTGGCAAAGAGCAATGAGATATACAGGGTTTTTTCCAGGACGCAGACACAGCTTGGGTATACGGCGGTAATCGTCAGCCATGACGTGCCAAAAATATTTAAACTGGCTGATTATGTGGCGCTGCTGAACAACGGCATTGTTCAGGGATGCCTGACCCCTGAACAATTTCAACTTTCCGATGACCCGATCATTAAAGAATTTGTGGAAACGACCATGGGACCGCTCTATAAGAGTGAAATGGAGGTTTAATATGAAAAAAATAACGATCGAGACAGGTGTGGGAATGTTCCTGATTGCCGGGCTTCTCTGTTTTGGATACCTGTCAGTCCGGCTGGGTGATATCAGCCTTTTTGGTACTGAACAATATCCTGTCAAGGCGCGATTTGCCAATGTATCCGGCCTGAAAGAGGGCGCTACCGTAGAAGTTGCCGGTGTTACCATAGGAAAAGTATCGAAAATCAATCTTGATAACTATGAGGCCATGGTGGAGCTTCTGATTAATCCGGAGGTCAGGCTTCAGGAGGACGCCATTGCTTCCATACGAACGCAGGGAATTATTGGTGACAAGTATGTAAAGATCAAGACAGGCGGGGCTGAAGAATTTATTGAAGACAACGGAGAAATATTGGAGACGGAATCAGCAATAGAACTGGAGGAACTGGTAAGCAAATATGTCTTTGAAAAGGAATAATGCGTACAGACTAGAGTCAGTGGGACGGCAAATCATAAAGAGATACGAGAGGTAAAAATGAAAAAAACCAGAGTCTTTTCCCTTGTGCTTTTAAGTGTATGCAGTCTGGGGTTGCTCATGGCCCAGGGAGCTGCACCTTCGCCGAAGGATTC
>JBFKMY010000279.1:0-3732 GCA_041629615.1 Thermodesulfovibrionia bacterium
GGTGGAAATTACCCCTGCCCAATGGGTCACGGCATGATGGGCGGAATGGGCCACGGCATGATGGGCGGAATGGGCCACGGCATGATGGGCGGAACGGGTCCCGGTATGATGTGTGGAATGGGCCCCGGCATGATGGGTGGAATGGGCCCCGGCATGATGGGTGGAATGGGCCCCGGCATGATGGGTTACGGAACACAGGGTGCGTACACACCGGAAGTATATCAGAAATTCATGGATGACACAGCAGATGCCAGGAGAAAGCTCCATAATAAAAAATTCGAGTTTTTTGAGGCGCAGCGGAATCCGGCGAGCAGTCGTGATATAATATTAAAAATTGAAAAAGAAATGCACGACCTGCAGTGGGAGATTTATGAAAAGTCACCCCGGTAGGTAATTTTACGGATGACATTTGGTCTGTCTGAGAGGGAATATCCTCTCGGACGATTCATTAAGAAAAGGTGTTTTCTCACTGAAGGAGGGATATCCTGCTCAAAAAAAATAAAAGGTCATTAATTTTATTACGCCACACTTTATACCCTTCTCCCCGAAACCGGGGAGCTTTTTTTCTTTTTTGCCTGACGTTATTTACGAGCATGATGTTCGGTATTTTCCTCATCTCCTGTGAAAAAGGTGCAGCAGGAGACTGGGAAAAGATCAGGAAAGATATTCGATCCACATTTCCCGCAGTACAGCAGCTTTCAACAGCAGAATTGCAGCAATGGCTGAATGCACAGGGCACTGTGAAGCCTCTGCTTATTGACAGGAGAGAAGAGGATGAATATGCCGTGAGTCATTTGCACGGAGCATTGTTCGCTGCAGGAGAGGAAGAGGCATTGAAGATCATTGAAAAGGAGGGAAAGAACAGGCCAATTGTCATTTACTGTTCTGTGGGGTATCGCTCTTCCATTCTGGCAGAGAAACTTGCAGAGAAGGGCCATGCAAATATATATAATCTGGAAGGGTCGATTTTTAAGTGGGCGAATGAAGGAAGGCCGATTTACCGGGGAGAAGAACAGGTCCATAAAGTACATCCGTTTAACAGCAGATGGGGAGACTTTCTCGACAGGAAGTTGTGGTATACTCTAGATAAGAAGGGATGACTGTTCTGCCGGATTGAGCATCCTTATCAGGATTCCATTTAAAAGAGAAAGGGAGAAAATATGCAGCATGAAGCTGCGATGAGGCTTGGATTTTTCTTTGGGGTTTTTATTCTTGTTGCATTGTGGGAACTTCTTTCTCCGCGACGTATTTTAAAGACATCGAAACCTGTGCGCTGGATGAGCAACATGGGGGTAGTACTGATTGATACTGTGGCCGTGCGGCTATTATTCCCAATTATCGGAATACATGTAGCCTACACTGCGCAGCAAAAAGGATTCGGCCTTTTAAATGTACTTGACCTGCCTGAATGGATGTCTGTTGTAATCGGAATTCTTGTCCTTGATCTTGTTGTATATCTTCAGCATTTAATGTTTCATGCTGTTCCTCTCATATGGCGTTTGCACATGATGCATCATGCGGACCTTGATTACGACGTTACAACGGGCCTGCGCTTCCACCCCATTGAAATAGTAATAAGCATGATAATAAAAATGACCGCCATCGCAGCCCTGGGACCATCTGTGTTTACCGTAATACTCTTTGAAATAATTCTCAATGCAACGGCCATGTTTAATCACGGGAATCTCAAACTTCCCCTTGCTGTTGACAAATATTTGCGACTCCTTGTGGTAACCCCTGATATGCATCGGGTGCACCATTCGGTGACTATCAGAGAGACCAACAGTAATTTCGGGTTTAATTTCCCCTGGTGGGACCGGCTGTTTCGCACCTATCGCCCTCAGCCTGCTGCAGGGCATGAGGGGATGACAATCGGCCTGGCACAGTTCCGTGACCCCAAAAAAAACAATTTGCTCTGGATGCTCATTATGCCCTTTGTGGAAAATCCGGGCTCGTACTCGATTAACCGATGGGGAAGAGAGCCCGTCTCCCGAAACCGTTCATTGTAATCAGTGCTTTCAGATAATTTTTCTCCCTCTGAGTAAGTAACAGACAAGCAACGCGGTAAATTGCGTGAAGAAATGCTCCTGTGAGACAGCTCATTGCACTGCTGAGCTATCATCAACAACGGTTACCGTTATATAATCATGCCATTTATTTTTATTTGCTAAAATATCAATGGAGCCATCAGTTCGGGGTATATCCAGAAATGAGTAAGCATATATATTCTTTGTTCATACTCTTTGTTCTCCTTATATCAGGCACCTGTTTTGCCGGGGACACGCAAGCCCCGGACAGGAGCACTGCGCTCACGGTTGTTGAAGAGATCAGGCGCGGCAGTATAGACGGTGAGATCGGGATTTATTATGAACTCATAGATTATGACAAAGCCTTTTATACTGAAGATGATCGTACTTTGCCCCTTGATGATGGCGATATACTCGTCCCCTATTTTCAGATTAATTACAGGACACCTTACTATTTCGGGTTTCGTATCGGAGCCGGTTTAACAGGATATACACACCTTAACGGCAGTTCAGAAAGAGAAAATACAAATGAGGATTTCGACGAATTTGTTTTCCATGAGCTTTACCTTCAATATGGTATATCTAAAACCTCCTTTAAAATTGGCCGGCAGGAACTTGAAGACACTGTTTTCCTGAGTGACTACTATGAGGCCTTCAGTCTTACTTCCAGAGAATTGGAAAAGCTGAGAGTTACATTTGCTGTAGTAAAGGAGCTTGCTGAATCTGACATCAGCAAATTCATTGAATTTCAAAACATTAACAGAGGAAATGATTCGCTTGATGACTATTTATATGCCATAGAGGCAAAGTGGGATATTGTGCCCGGTTCCGTTGCAGCAACTCTTTACTATTATCATGAGGAGAACCTTTATTATCTCTACGGAACGCATGGTAAGCTTTCTCATGAAGTACAGGGGATAGGATCGGGACTCATATTTGATGCATATGCGACTGAGGAGGACAGCAGGAACGGACTGAGAGACATACGTGATAACGTTCATGACACCCATATTTTTCACATTAATCCATACATTGAAATCCGGGATTTGACCCTGGCGCTGGGATACATTGGAACAGATCATGATATCGGTGCCCGTGAAGGAGGCGTAATTGATGATTTTATCAATCCCTTTAATGAAGGCGACAAAGTCTATGAGCCGGATGCTGAAACCTGGTACTGCTCTCTTTCCTATGAAGTGGACAGTTTCAGTGTGGGCGGGGTTTTTGGCCGGACAACCTGGATGAGTGATTCCGGGACCTTAACTGAGGAAGAGGTCGATATTAAAGCCGGCCTGAAGATTTTGGAAACCTTTATGCTTGAAGCGGCATTTGCGATAGTCAGCAGTGAAAGTCCTCAGGGAGACTTAAGCGTACTGGAAATGTCAGTAACCTATGAATTTTAGCCTCGTTTCTGTATGGAAATTTTGCCTTCAAGATTACCAAAAAATAATTTTCCCGTAATCTTCTGATAAATCTGACCCATTAAAATAACAATCATACGTACCGTTTCACTCTCCAATAACCAGAGAAGGGCATTATGCGACAGCGAGATGGCCTTTAACAGAATAAGGATAGCCAGTTCAGGAACCGGGAAAGAGTGAAAAGTAACAAAGAGGGGAGGTGAAGATAGTCATTCGAGGAATTTACCAATAATGCATCAATTAATCGAAAGGAGAATGAAAAAAATGAGATTCCCTAGTTACAA
>JBFKMY010000280.1:0-3701 GCA_041629615.1 Thermodesulfovibrionia bacterium
CTGTCTGTCGGATTCGTCCCTGAGATCTGAGAGCCCTTCAATTTTTTTGTGGCGGACCAGCTCGGCGATCTTTTCAATAAGCCGTGCCTTGTTGACCTGATAGGGAATTTCTGAAATTATGATGCGCCGCCCTTTTGCATGTTCTTCAATGTCCACCCGGGCGCGGCTCCTTACAATTCCCCTGCCCGTGTGATAGGCATCAACAATCCCCTTTCTCCCGTGAATTATGCTGCCTGTCGGGAAATCAGGGCCCTTGATCTTTTTCATCAGTTCCTTGACCGTGACGTCCGGTTTGTCTATCATCATCAAAAGACCGTCCACGACCTCCCCCAGATTATGGGGGGGAATGTTTGTTGCCATGCCCACGGCAATACCGGAGGAACCGTTAATGAGGAGATTCGGCACCTTTGCGGGGAGCACGACCGGCTCCAGTGTGGTTTCATCAAAATTGGCCGTGAAGTCCACTGTTTCCTTGTCAATATCAACGAGCAGTTCTTCAGCGATCCGTGTCATGCGCGACTCAGTGTACCGGTATGCTGCTGCAGGGTCGCCGTCAATGGAGCCGAAGTTGCCCTGTCCGTCAACGAGCATATAGCGCATATTAAAATCCTGCGCAAGCCGGACAAGGGCGTCATATACTGCCGAGTCGCCGTGGGGGTGATATTTCTTCAGCACTTCACCGACAACACCTGCGCACTTGGAGTATTTTTTCCCCGGGGTCAGTCCTTCACGGAGCATTGCGTAGAGTATCCGGCGCTGAACAGGTTTAAGCCCGTCTTTTACATCCGGGAGGGCCCTTCCCACGATTACGCTCATCGCGTAATCGAGGTAGGAAGTTTTCATTTCTTCTTCAAGATTTATCGTTGATCTCGCCATTGTAACTCCTTGTAATAAGCTATAAGCTGATAGTGTTGAGCGCTGTGATACATAAGATCAGGATGTCTTTATTTCTTCCATCCAGTCGCCCGCTCCTCACAGCGTTTATCCCGGATAATGACAGGGTTTTACTAACCTGAAATTATAACATTTTCACAGGGGAAATTACATTCATTATTCTTCAGGGAATTTTTATAAAAAATGAACGTGAATATCCTCAAGCCTCCCCCTTTGGAAAAGGGGGATTAAGGGGGATTTTACGAATAATTTCTTTAAAAAATCTCCCCTGACCCCTCTTTGCCAAAGAGGGGAATACATATTGAATCATCATTAATAAAAATCTTGTTTTGAAGCCCCGCGTTGTAGGCGCGGGGGCTTCACTTCAACTCGTTGAAAAGTGCCTTCCAGTCCTTCACAGCGGTCCCCTCTTCCGTTTCCCCGAAGCTGAATCTTTTCTCAATGTCCGGGGTCTCCGCAATGATGTCCGGGGCAGCGATAATTGCATATATCCCTATCCCCTGTTCCTGCAGATTATTCAGCATATCAGGGCCCTCCCACTTAAAAACCGGAAAGACGGGAAAGCCATTGTCTGAAAGCCATTTTTTTGACGCCTTTATCCCTGTCAGACCGGTTATGTAGAGTATTCCAAAGTTTTCCGCGAGCTGTGTTACGATCCCGTGACTGTCTTTTACCGGTCGGCGTGAGAAAGGAAATTCAGCAAGCATACCGTCAATTGCTATGACAAGCACCCTGTCTTTTTTGCCTGTTACGAGAAGGACCCCTTCATCTGAATCACTGCCTGACTCGACTTTTATTTTCACTATTCCCTGTGAAGAAGGCCTGTGGTTCAGAAATGCATACCCGTCGCCGCCGCTTAACGTTGTCCCTATGTGCTCTTCTTTAACGTAGAACTTGACGAGCCTGCCGCCTTCAGGGAAAAATCTGCCTTTTGTGAGGGCCCTGAGCTTTACCATGGTATTTACCGGAGACACATCGTCGAAAGCCACAACACCTGCATGCGCCTCCGCAGAGAGAGACAGTACATTGAGGAGCGATCCGATAATCAGAAGGCAGAAATAGTTCATTGACGGAAAAGAAGCGGGATCATAATGGCCGCCTGATTCTATTGTAATACATATCTCTTTGCACAGGGAGGAACCCTGCCCCTTTAATGGCAGAGATTATATCCTTCACCGATACCCTGTATTTGACGCCTGCTGCTGCAACCACATTTTCTTCCAGCATGGTGGAACCGAAATCATTGGCCCCGAACCTCAGCGCTGCCTGCGCCATCTTGAGCCCCTGTGTTACCCATGATGCCTGTATATTGGGAACATTATCAAGATACACTCTCGACAGGGCAAGCACTCTAAGGTATTCAACCCCCGTGGCAGGGCGGATTTTGTTTGTTTTTGACGACCGCTGACTGCTGATTGCTGACCGCTGATCCAGTTCCGTATTCATGGGCTGAAAACTCCAGGGAATGAATGCCGTGAACCCGTTTGTTTTGTCCTGCAATTTTCTTACCGCATCAAGATGCTCAATAATATCCTCCGGCCCTTCCACACTGCCGAACATCATGGTTGCCGTTGTCTTCATGCCTGTTGCATGCGCTTCTTTCATGACCCTGAGCCACTGTTTTGCCCCTATTTTTTTCGGGCTGACCTGTTCCCGTATCCTGTCCGAAAGAATTTCCGCGCCCCCGCCGGGCACTGAGTCGAGCCCGGCCTCCCGCAATACTTCCAGTGTCTTCCTGACTGAATATCCGGCCCTGCCGGCAATATAGGAGATTTCAGGAGGTGAAAATCCGTGTATATGAATGGCGAACCTTTTTTTAATTGACTTCAGCAGGTCGACATAGTAATCAAGATCAAGGTCCGGATGCAGACCGCCCTGCATGAGGATCTGTGTGCCGCCGCAGGTGATGGTCTCTTTTATTTTATGAAACAGTTTCCTCTTGCTCAGGATATACGCATCAGGAGCGTCCTTCTCCCGGTAAAAAGCGCAGAACCTGCACCTGTTGATGCATACGTTTGTATAGTTGATGTTCCGGTCTATGATAAAACTGACGGAGCCTTTTTTATGCAGCTTCTTTCTCACATTGTCGGCCATCATGCCGAGACCGAGGAGGTCGGCATCTTTCAGAAGGGACAGGCCTTCTTTTCTGGTGATGCGGGGGGATGCTGCGGATTTCTTTCTTTTCGATACGGTCATTACCTGTTTATTTTATACTGTTTATGAATTTAATTGCTTTTGTCATGGGTCTGTGCTGCAGGGATTGTGATGTAAGGGTTTGATTAATCAAACCCCTGCGGTGTTTGGTGTTGCCGAGAATAACACGATGCAGGGGTGCGCCTGCGTGTGCGCCATGCCGGGCGTTGCCATGAATTGGAAGGGCAGACACACAGGTCTGCCCCTACACGCGGAATTATAGTGTCCTGGACTTAAATAAATAACCTGTCAGTTTTGACAGGTTATTTATTCAATACCGGGTCTTTATAATTTGCTATGGCAGGTTATAAGGATACTATTATACTCCAGAAAGAAGATGAGACTGCATTTCAGATTTATCAATCAACAACGCTTAAGAGGGGTGTTATTTGGATATCGTAATTACAGGGCATGCACGTTTTGAAGCTGAGAGAAGAGGAATATCTGAAGAACTGATCCATTCAGTCATTCAGGCCCCGATGCAAAAATTGTCTTCCAAAAAGGGACGTGTTATATTACAAAGTAGATACCGGGACAGGATTGAAAACAAAGAAATGCTTCTAAGAATCGTAGGGAGTGAGGCAGCTGACACGTTTACGGTATTAACAGTATAC
>JBFKMY010000281.1:0-3663 GCA_041629615.1 Thermodesulfovibrionia bacterium
CGGCGCGACAACGGAGAGGTATAAGGATTCTTTTAAAGAACGGTTTGATGAAGATATTGAGGAATTGAAGAAACAATTGTCTGCATAACAATATTGTAGGGGCGACCCGGTGGGTCGCCCTGATTAGATATTTGCCCACCAATTAATTTTTAGGCAATTGCCGATAGTTGTATTACCATCAGGGGCGAGGCACCGCCTCGCCCCTACGTTTGCATGTTCCCCGGATTTTCTTTGTCCAAATCCCATTGCCTTGGGTTGTTTTGAATGTATTCCCTGATTTGAAATAATTCTTTTTCATTTCGAATAACACGTTCGTAATAATTTCTTTGCCATACGGGTCTGCCTTGGGTGGTGCGGATTACGTTTATTTGTTTTGACGAAAATGTTTTCAAGGCACGAACGATTTCAGGTAATCCATGACGTTTACGGGATGTCATCGTAGGGGCGGGTTTGAAACCCGCCCCTACGGTGTCGACAATGTTGATAATGAAATGCATGTGGTTTGGCATGATGATACATTCATCCAATTCAATGTGAAAATAATGGTTAACCAATCTATTCCAACATTCATTCAGAACCGCCCCAAATTCATTCAACCTCATTTCCCCATCAACAATATGACCGAACATACATTCCTTTTGCCAGGTACATATTGTCACAAAATACGCACCCGGATTTGAATAATCGTAACTACGCATACGTATGGATCGTCTGTGGTATTTTTCACGACTGTATTTCATTTGCCAATGTCCCCGTTACTGATTTGATATATTATATCAGACTGCCGATTACGCTGTAGGGGCAAATCATGAATTGCCCCTACTTGCGGCAACACATCTTTATATGTACGATAATATAAGTAACATATCCAAAGGGAATTGATGAGGGAATGCTGACACAAACCATTTTCTACTGGCTGGCAATTGCGGGCTATGTGCTGAGCTCGATAGCATATGCTTCAGGACTCGCCTTCTCAAAGGAAAAATTTAAAAGGGCAGGGGTGCCCCTTGCCATTGCAGGACTCGTTTTTCACACCGTCTCATTGGGAGCGAGATGGGCAGTTACAGGGCACGGCCCCTACATAAGCACCTATGAAATCCTCTCTTCAAACACGTGGATAGCAGTGCTGTTTTACCTGTTCTTCCAGTGGAAATTCAAGCGCTTTGAAAATCTCGGCGTCATCGTGATGCCGCTTGCATTTTTAATGATGGGATTTGCCCTGATGGGTTCCCAGGAAGTGCGTGAATTGCCGCCAACGTTACGGAGTGCGTGGCTGTGGGTCCACATAATTTTTGCGAAGCTGATGGTGGCCTCCATGTTTATTGCTGTGGCCATGTCCGTGTTTTATCTCCTCAAGAAAAATAAAGGGGAAGTGACTGCAGGACTCCTGTCAAAAGTCCCTGACATCAAAGTCCTTGATGACTACAGTTACCGGCTTGTTGCGTTCGGCTTTATAACGCTAACAATAATGATCATTACCGGTGCCATCTGGGCGAATGATTCATGGGGGAGTTACTGGTCCTGGGCACCGACACAGACATGGTCGCTTGTCGTGTGGCTTGTCTATGGACTTTATCTTCATGGAAGAATTACATTCAGATGGAAAGGATCCCTTTCAGCATGGTACATAATTCTTGCTTTTATATTTTCCTTAATTGCCTTTTTTCTCATTCCCTATTTCACTGCAGGAATTCACTCAGCCTATATGGTAGGGTAATAAATAATAATAAAAATAAGAGGTTAGCATTAAGAATATAATGAACTTAATGAAATATTCCGCGCTCGCTGTTTTATTGATCAGCTTAATATCCGTCGGATGCAGTCAGCAGACGGAGGAAAAAACAGGAGAAGTTAAAACCGGTCAAATCAACAATAAACAAACGACGGAGAGCGAGATTAAAGAGTTAGTTCGACGCTATGACGACCTTCTGTCAATAGCATATATTACAAACGATTTGTCTGACATGAAGGATGTGATAACAGCGGATCACAGTGCAAGACTGGAACACCGTCTTTCAAATATTAATAAAGCCGGAAGACAGATGAGGACTGAACTCAAGGGAATACACTTCGGTGCCATTACATCAACTGGAGACCGGACGGTGACCGTTGACGCAACGGAGACATGGGACATAAAACATGTCGACCTGAGCACGCAAAAGGCTCTAAAGGAACATACAGGATATGTATACGAGTTGAGATATGAGATAGCAGAGCAGAACGGGAAATGGCTGGTCAATTCTGTAGACGTTCTCAATGAACAAGTGTCGGAGCCGAAAAAATCCGGAGAGTGATAGTTTTTAGCCCGGTTGTTCATTTGATTGTTCCGATTTGCGCATTTTTATGAAAACTTATCTCAGAATTGAAATAGATAACGCGAGGCCATCCGGAAAATATCTGCAGGCCCTTTCCATAATGTTCCGCTGCCATTATGACAGTATTTTGACAATGGTGCTTAAGATCACGCAGAAAGAAACCGATAAATTTATATAACATATTGATTTTACTCATGTTGCTATCTTGCATGGAAATTGCAGAATGAATCGTGCAGCAGGTGATATAATTGAAAATGGAATTATATGAAACGTTTAAATAAAATACTTCTGATCACTCCTCCCTACCATTCCGGGGTGGTGGAATCAGCCGGGGTATGGCTGAACGTTGCCTTTGTGTACATAGCCGGAAGCCTGAGGGCAGGGGGGTACGAACCGGTGATCTACGATGCCATGAGCTACTGGGACGGATATGGGGACATTGAAAAGAGGATAAGGGAAGAAAAGCCCGATGTGGTGGCGACCACGGCATTCACATCCGGCATAGTTGATGCATTGAAGGTCCTTAAGCTTGCAAAGGACATTAACCCGGAAGTTGTAACTGTTATAGGGAACGTGCACGCAACATTCTGCTATGAAGAGATCCTGAAGGAGCATCACGGGCATGTGGACTACATTGTGCGCGGCGAAGGAGAGGAGACGCTGGTCGAGCTTCTTGACTTCATACAGGAAGGGAAAGACATTGAGAACGTCAGATCAATTGCATTTTATAAGGACGGCAAGGTTGTCGTGACCCCCTCAAGACCTGCCATAAAGGATTTGGACAGCCTGCCCACGGCCTGGGACCTGATTGACTGGCCGATCTACACGTACAAGGCCATGGAAGGTTCGCGACTGGCAATAGTGAGTTCCTCACGGGGCTGCAACCAGCAGTGCAGTTTCTGCTCGCAGCAGCTGTTCTGGGAGCGGAAGTGGAGGGGCCGGAGCGCAGAGAACTTGATTGGAGAACTTGAACATCTGAGAGACACCTATGGTGTAAACGTGGTGATGCTTTCTGATGAAACGCCCACGCTTGACAGAAACAGATGGGAGAAGATCCTTGACCTGCTGATAGAGAGAAAGGTTGGAGTCAAGATCCTGATGGAGACGAGGGTGGATGACATCATCAGGGACGAGGACATAATGGGGAAGTACAGAGAGGCGCTCATTGACCATGTATATGTGGGAGTGGAGGCAACGACGCAGGAGACACTGGACATATTCAAAAAGGACATAAAGGTGGAGGAGTCAAAAAAGGCCCTTGATCTGTTGAATGAGCAGGACATTGTGACGGAGACGTCATTTGTGCTGGGGATGCCCGATGACACAAGGGAGAGCATGGAAAAGACCA
>JBFKMY010000282.1:0-3629 GCA_041629615.1 Thermodesulfovibrionia bacterium
GGGCGTTCGGACTGGGAATTGTGCTTGCTACCCAGAATCCCGTTGACCTTGATTATAAGGGGCTCTCAAATATAGGAACGTGGTTTATCGGCAGACTTCAGACGGAAAGAGACAAGGCCCGTATCATGGACGGTCTGGAGGGGGCTTCGGGCCGGACATCCGGGTTCGACCGGCCGGGGCTGGAGCAGATGATCTCCGGACTCGGGAACAGGATTTTTCTCATGAATAATGTCCATGAGGATGCCCCCGTTTTATTTGAAACCCGGTGGGTAATGTCCTATCTTCGGGGGCCCCTCACCCGGAACCAGATCAAACAGTTGATGGACAGCAGAAAAGCCCCATCCCGTTCTCCGGTTCAGACTTCTGCAACGCAGGCACAGCCGGCGCCCCTGGAACAAGATGTGCCTGGTCCACGTTCATCCCGGCCCATGCTCCCGCCCTCTCTTCCGCAATTTTTTATGCCCCTTCAGAGAAGCGGGCAGGAAGGTGTGAAAATATTCTACGAACCCATGCTGTTTGGCAGCGGGAACATTTATTATGCGGATGCAAAGGCCGGTATTACTGCTGAAGATCATATTGCCCTGCTCGCGGACTTCACCGGTGATGCTTCTTCGATTAACTGGGATGAAGCGCAGGGCATTAAACTCAAAGATGATGCCCTGGAAAAGTTTCCCGACAGCCCGGATGCTTCATACAGTACACTGCCGAAGGAGGCAGGAATACAGAAAAATTATTTGCAGTGGGGCAGGATGTTCCATGAATGGCTCTACAGAAACCATAGGATAGAACTTATGAAAAGTCCCTCTCTCAATACAGTGTCCCAACCCGGAGAGGACGAGCGGGAATTCAGGATCCGTCTTCAGGTGTTGTCTCATGAAAAGCGGGATGATCTCATTGACAGAATAAGAAAGAAATATACATCAAAAATAGTAGCGCTGGAGGACCGCATACGGCGGGCGGAGCAGGCAGTTGAGCGGGAAAAGGACCAGGCAAAACAGCAGAAAATTCAGGCCACCCTGTCTTTCGGAGCAACGCTCTTCGGGGCACTGATGGGCAGGAAAAAACTCAGTCAGGCAACGCTTGGAAGGGCGGCAACGACAGCGGGCCGTGCAGGCCGTGTTTTGAAGGAAACAAAAGACATTGACCGTGCAGAAGAGAATGTGGAAGAACTCAAAAAACAGCTTGAACAGCTCCATGTTGTATTGGCAGAGGAGACAGAGGAAGTAAAGAGGAGCATTGATCCCGTTTCTGAAGAGCTTGAACGCGTTGAGATACGACCGAAAAAGAAAGACATTTCCCTGTCAGTGGTTGCCCTTGTGTGGGTGCCCTACGGGCAAACGGAAGCAGGAGGAATACGGCCAGCGTGGGATGCATGAAAAGAGGCGGGGGAGAATGTTAAATCATGCGAGGGTGTTACTGTGTGTTGTCTGTTCATTACTGGTCGGGTGCGCAGCTGCGCCTCCTTTCATAACAAAGGAACATGCTCCCCCTGTAAAAAACGGGCAGGGCAAGACCGTTGACCGTGAATCGGACAGAGAGAGAACGCTATGGGCAACATTACAGGTAAATGGCATGTTAAAAACATCTCCGCACCTGCTTGCCGATGATATTAAAATGATACCGGAAAATACGAAAGTCCTGGTTTCAGGGTACGATGAAAGCAATGACCGGCAGTCTTATCTGAAAGTCAGTCACGATGGCGACAGCGGGTACGTGTCAGCGGGCTCTTTTACCATGACTGGTGCACTGAAGGAATTTATAACATCTGAAAGGGAGATGATATTTCAGCGGAATCTGGAAACGCTGAAAGTAATACAAAACAATCAAAAAGAAATAGAATCGGAAAAGGGCTGGGTAAAGTCAATGCTTATGAATGTGAGGACAACTCCATCTCTGAGTTCACTCATCAAGGATTATCTGGAGAGGGGAAGCGAAATATTCATACAGGAGGAAGTTGACGACTGGTACAGGATCCGCTATGACGGTCCTGTTATTGATTACGGGGCTTCCTCGTACACAGATATTGCCGCCATAGTTAATTCATACAAGGATTATTCTGATCTGGTGTCTGCCTATAATGAGGGGTGGGCCCGGAAAAGTGATATAGCTGATAAACAGACCGAAATGTTTTCTGATGATGAAAAACGGAGATGGATATTCGTCAAGGAAAATCCTGACATGCCGGGGATAATTCAGCAGGCAATTATGAGTGGTGAAATTATTATCGGCATGTCAAGGGACATGGTCATTGCAAGCTGGGGCACTCCGGATGAGATTGCGTCGTCACGGTCAACGTTTGATGATCATGAACAATGGATTTATGGTGATACGTATATATATTTTGAAAATGGCATCCTCAATGCATGGCAGAATTTCGATGAATAACGGCAAAGACAGGCGGGACGATAGTATTGCAGGATCACCTCTGGTGCGACTTTTTTTACTTTTTATACATCCTCTGCTGCTGGTCAATCTCCGGGACCCTCAGGAGCCTTTCACTTTCAGGCTTTTTTAATTCAGATTCAATATATGCTGCCCTGTCAGCCAGTGTAGGAGGGGGCTCGGGAATATTGCGAAGGAATCTCCAGATCCATCCCGGTCCTTCTCCGAGTTCAGGGTTCAGTTCAAGTGCCTTCCTATAGTCCGCGGCGGCCTTGTCGTATTTCCCGGTCCTGTCATATAAAATGCCCCTGTTGGCATATGCTGCGGCAAGGTTTTCGTCAAGGTCAATTGCCCTGTTAAAGGATGCTGCTGATGCTTCATAATCTTCCATTTGAAGGAGGGTCAAAGCCCTGCCGAGATGGGCCTCTTTGTAGAGCGGGTAGGCGGCCACCACCTCATCGAAAATTTTCAGTGCTTCATCATAGCTGCCGTCTTCAAGATAATGATTTGCAAGGCGGTACCTGTTTTCACCCGGAACACTTTCACGCACCATGTACTGGAAGTAGAAATAGGCGAAGCTTATCAATATGACGAGAGCTATGGCAGCGGTGGTATAATTTTTGTTCATCGTGAAAAGTAGTATTTCCCCATGATCATCCCGTTAAACAGAAAAGCAAAGGTCACGACGATGACGGCCGTTACAGGGATAGTTTTTTTCTCTACTTCCTTTCTCTCTTCTTCCGTCATATCGCGCTTAAGTTTCCTTTCAGCCTTCCTGACTCTCTGAACAAAAATGAATTTTTTTACCGGCCGGAACAGCAGTGCAGCCAGAATAACCGATGATATCATGTACCAGATCCTGTAGGGGTCCAAAAATGAGTACCTCCTGTTAAAAAAACGACCAAGAAATAATAAACAGAAAAAAATAAAGGGGGGACATTATAATCCCCCCTTAAAATACTACGTTACCTTATGGTTTGTCCACATCAAGACGGGCTTTCTTTACATCACCGATATCTTCAACGAGTACCTGAACTTCTTTTTCAGGGATAGTGGACATCCCCATCTTGTATGCGAGGAACCACATCATGCCTACTCCCAGCGCCCACCAGAGGCCTTGCCATGCCCAGATAGAAGGCATGCCGAACATCCATGTTGACGGGTCCGTCGGGCTTCCGAATATGGTGTTGCCTATGACTGCACCGGGTCCCTGTGCGAACATGAACCAGACAAGAACGACTATCCAA
>JBFKMY010000283.1:0-3609 GCA_041629615.1 Thermodesulfovibrionia bacterium
GCACTCCAAAAGAGGATCAGTAAAATCGAAGGCAGCATCATAGCCCTTGAAGACAGGGTCGATCAGGATAACCGCGATCTCCTCGATGCTTCATCCAAAGGCGACGGTGAGACCATTGGGGAACTGTCAAAATCCGTGTATAAAGCACAGTCTGAAATTGAATCGTTATTTGCTGAACTGGAACGCCTGCACATCGAACTTGACCATAAGACAAAAGAATTTGAAGAAAGATTAAACAGAATTTAGGGTCAAGTCTTTCATTTTGATCTTTTCTTGAATCTGTTGTTGATTAATCTACTCACCGTAGAATAATGCATTCCCAGATATTCTGAAATCTCTTTTTGAGTGTATCCGTGCTCATAGTTTGCGGTTAGAACTTTCTCGTTCCTCTTCTTCTTGTTGACGATTGCATCCACGAATATCATTTGAAGAGGAGGTCTGTTCATGAACCGCTGCTTTCTGGGAATCTCTTGTATTTCCTCGTACCCTTTTACATATCCTTTCAGCGCGTCTGTGAAATCTTCTCCTCCCAGGACACTCTGATGCTGAACTTTTTCCCATATTTTCTCTGCCCTGCTGCCAGATTCGACAAATTCCCTGTATCGTCTTTCCGCCTGTCTTCGTCTTTTGCCGAACTGCCCCAATATCCACTCTCGTGTCAGACATGAATGCCCCTTATTGATTCCCGCAGTTGCACGGTAACTGCTCCATTGCCATTCTTCGGGTGTCCCTACCAATCCTGCCCTCACAGGATTTAATACAACATACCGGCATACTTCCAATAAATGGCTTTCTTTCTGAATCAATATTGATTTGTATCTACCCTGCAATACATGGCCGACTCTGTTATGCCGACGGTTGAATGTCTGAGTATATATCCCGTTTAACTGTCTCATCCCTTCCGACAGATTCCCGTCAGGTGTCTCTATTACGGCATGATAATGATTGTCCATAAGACAATAGGAATGGCAGAGCCAATTGTACCGTTTGTTTACTTTCAAAAGAATATTAAGAAATAAAGACCGGTCTGAGATGTCTTTGAAAATGTCTTTCTTTTCATTGCCCCTTGATGTCACATGATATAACGCGCCATCATACTGTATATGAAGTGGTCTTGCCATGATCTTTAGCCCTGTCCCCTACATTAATGCTTGTCTATATTAAATTATTGGTTTCTTAAATGCAAAAGAGCAAAATGAAAGACTTGACCCCGAATCTGGCTAAAATAAAGTAAAATAACTATAGTCTTCACAAACCCGTTTCAGATGCAGGAGGCAGGGATGAAGAAGTATGATCACATGACAGCGGGCGGGATTTTATATACGGACTTTTACCAGATCACCATGGCCCAGATGTATTTCAGGAACGGGCTTCACGAGCGTCCCGCGCAGTTTGACCATTTTTTCAGGAGCTATCCGGATTATGGTTCACATCAGGCAGGATATTGTATAAATGCCGGTCTGGAGCGGCTTCTGGACTGGATGAAGGAGGCACGTTTTCGTGACACGGATATACAGCATCTGCAGAACCAGACAGGACGCTCGGGAAAGCGGCTGTTCGGAGACGATTTTCTGGAATGGCTTGCGAAAGACTGCTCATTCGAAGGGATCAGCATGCGGTCCGTGCCTGAGGGCAGGGTCATTCATCCCGGTTGCCCCCTGAATATCGTACAGGGTCCGCTTGCAGTGGCGCAAATACTGGAGACCCCGCTGCTGAACTATCTTAATTTCCAGATCCTGATTGCCACGAAGGCGGCGCGGATACGTGAAGCCGCCCGCGGGCGTCCTGTCATTGAATTCGGGATGCGGCGCGCACAGGAAAGGGGAGCAAATGCGGGTGCGCGTGCGGCCCTTATAGGCGGCGCTGATTTTACGTCAAATACAGGTGCTTCCTGTGCGCTGGGATTTCCTCCCAAAGGTACCCATGCCCACAGCATGGTCCAGGTATTCATGGCACTGGGAGAAGATGAAATCGGCGCGTTCAGAGCCTATGCGGATGTGTACCCCGATGACTGCCTGCTTCTTGTTGATACGGTCAATACGCTTGAAAGCGGGGTCCCCAATGCGATAAAGGTATTTGAAGAATTGAAGCGGAAGGGGCACAAACCCTTCGGGATCAGGCTCGATTCCGGAGACCTTGCCTATCTCAGCATCCGGGCGGCAAAGATGCTGAATGACGCAGGGTTTCCGGATACGGTCATTGTCCTGTCAAACCAGCTTGATGAGATCGTAATCTGGCAGATTATCAGCCAGATTGAAGCAGAGGCATCAAAGTACGGGGTTGATCCGGGCGGTCTTATCAACAGGCTTACCTTTGGTGTCGGAACGCGCCTGATAACCTCACAGGGTGATCCTGCGCTCGACGGCGTATATAAAATGACTGCCCTGAGCGATAACGGGAACTGGGTCCCTGCAATCAAGATCTCTGAGTCCGTGAAAAAAATTATTAACCCCGGACCGAAGCAGGTATGGCGCATTTATGACCTGCGCGGCCGGGCAACTGCCGACCTCATCAGCAAGGAGGACGAAACCCCGCGGGAGATGGCCTCCCTGACCCTCCATCATCCGACGGAAGAAGGCGTATCCAGGACCTTGAAGAAGGATGAGATCAGTGAAATAGAACCGCTCCTTGTGCCAGTGCTGAAAGACGGCGATCCGGTCCATGCGCTGCCGACTATTGAAGAAATGCGTCAGTACCGCGAGGCTGACACGGACCGTCTTGATACCGGGGTAAAGCGGCTGATCAGTCCGCACAGATACCATGTTTCTCTTTCTGAAAAGCTCTGGGACCTCAAGCAGGAGATGGTGGCATCAATGAAGAAAGACTGAAAATGATCACGCTTCTCATGCCATTCCGGGAAAGCAGGAATGACGCTGACACTGGCATTTATTGCAATTAAATTGGAGATGAGCTAAATTTTACTATGATGAAACCGGATGAAATGATACAGAAGGGGGACGGTCTTTTGATTGTTGATGTACAGAATGATTTTTGCCCGGGAGGGGCCCTTCCGATAAAAGAGGGGGACCGCGTTGTGCCGGAGCTGAATCAATGGATCAGGGCAGCAGAAAAAAAAGGGATACCGGTGTACGCATCACGTGATTTCCACCCCGTCAGGCATGTAAGTTTCAGGGACGAGGGAGGGCAATGGCCTCCCCACTGTATTGAGGACAGTGAGGGTGCGGCCTTTCATCCGGGGCTCAGGCTACCGGACCGTGTGGTAAAGATAACAAAAGGGGTACGGTTTGATCAGGACCAGAACTCTGTCTTTGATCAGACAGGGTTTGCCGAACAGCTTCGACGCGACGGTGTGACGCGTATCTGGGTCGGGGGACTGGCGCAGGATGTATGTGTTCTGGCAACGGTACTTGATGCGCTGAAAGCCGGATTTTCCGTTCATGTCATTATGCAGGCGACGCGGCCGGTAACACCCGAGGGGGGCAGAGAGTCTCTCACGAAGATGAAAGAGGCGGGGGCTGAGGTCATAGAGGATTAGTGGGAACAACGAATTAACTTTATTAGCATTGGCAAGGGGAGGCCCAAGAGAATGGGCATCACTATGGTATTCCAGACATTGAGTAAGATAATCATTTCGTACAGTAGTCTAAC
>JBFKMY010000284.1:0-3599 GCA_041629615.1 Thermodesulfovibrionia bacterium
ACAAAGGACAAATAAAGTGGTATGAGATTAATAGGGCAGGGACAGCCGTGTAACACCCGGCCGTGTTTAAAGAGGGCGGTAAATGTCCTGTCCTCGGACAAAACGCAAAGCTGATACGTTGACAGGCTCAACGGTCTGTTAACTGAAAAAAAGGGAAGAAAAAAATGATGCTGCTTGACAGGCGGGAATATAAAAGATTCGATATACCCCTTTTTATCGAGATCAAACGGTCAAAGAGCGATTACTATTCCGTGGGATTAACGAGAAATATTTCAAACAGCGGATTCAGCGTAGTATTTCACAATCATGACCTTAACCCCGGCGAAATCCTGACGTGCATACTTAAGCAGCCCCGTGGCAGCGTGACTGTTTCATTCCTTGGATGTGTTATATGGAAAGAAGAGAATAATTCCCGGTATGTGGCAGGTATTAAACTGGGAAAGATGGATAAAAAAACCAGGAAAAATTTTCTGGAAATTCTGTCGGAGAGCGCTCAGGTCCCGGCCGGTTCATTTCGTAAAGCTGAAGGCCATAATAAAGAGAAAGGGAAAGAGAGAGGCAAAAAATCTTCAGCGAAATTGCGTATCAGGAAAACGCAGCATTAACAGGAGAGCCCTCTTAAAACGAACACACTGCGCGTACCCCTTTAGCCCGCATTATTATTGCTTCCCCGCAGCCCTGTTTATGATCCTTTATCAGAATGCAGGTCTTCGATTTATATATCTTTTTTATTGACAAAGAAAGAGGGCCCATGATACATTCAATGAATTCAATTGAATTTGTTGAAGGATGAAAAAAATGAAAGGAGGACATCAAACTGGCCGTTCCCATACAGTTCGAATATAATAAATGGATTGTCATTGCGCTCCTCTGTACACTTGTGCTGACAATTATCGGATGCAGCACCGGAGGGAATGGAAGCAGCACCGGCAATCAAACCGTGGATGAGAACAGGGACAGCCATAACTCCGGGCCAGCGTTGAGCGGCTCAGTAAACTTAACATGGGTTGCGCCACAGGCCAATGCTGATGGAAGTACCCTGTTTGACCTCGGGGGGTTCAGAATATATTATGGAAAAAATTCTAACGGATATTATGATTATTCGCTCGATGTGGGAAATGCAACAAGTGCTGCCATTCATGATTTATCGTCGGGGACATGGTGTTTTGCTTTAACCGCCTATGATATGGCCGGCAACGAGAGTGATTATTCACCGGGGGTGTGTAAAAATGTTGAAGCACAGTAATAACAAATCTTCATGGAAGCTCACT
Source organism: Thermodesulfovibrionia bacterium (assembly GCA_041629615.1). Classification (GTDB taxonomy): domain Bacteria; phylum Nitrospirota; class Thermodesulfovibrionia; order UBA6902; family UBA6902; genus JBFKMY01. Next base: position 1,272 of record JBFKMY010000284.1, read on the forward strand.
GCATGGACTGCGGACATGCACAATTGTCCTGATTTATTTTCCCTTCTCCGTCAATAAAACATTTTTCCCCTATCCATCGATTTGTGTCCATCGGAATCCGGTCGCCTGTCTGTCCCTCGATACCTGCGTTGAGCTTGTTGCGCAAGCATTTGATCAGCGATTGAAAATCGTATCGTATCAGATTCCCGGACTGCATGAATTGCCTGATGCATCTGCTATAATAACGGGAAAAGGCTTCGGTATGCACTGCGGGAGACATGGCATTCTGATCATTGCCGTCCTTATGGAAGGGGGGGTGCTTGTCGCAGCCCTTATCCTGGCGCGTTTCCTTGATGAACCTCTCTTTCCCCTGTCCGATAATTATGTGCTGGACGTCATGATTGGCACTGCCGGCGCCATTGTTCCCTTCATCCTGTTTTTATTCACTCTTTCAGACAGGGCTCAGAACCTTCCTCTCTTCAGCTCTTTGAGAAAAACAGTGTTAATTGATGTAAAGAGAGTATTTGACAATTCAGAACTGGCTGATCTGGTCCTGATTTCATTGCTTGCCGGCATTGGAGAGGAAATGCTCTTTCGCGGAGTTCTTCAGACAAGATACGGGATTGTTGCAGCAAGCATTGTGTTTGGTCTTATTCATTGCGTCTCTCCTGCGTATATGGTTGTGACCATCTTTATGGGATTCTACCTTGGTGCCTTCTTTCATTTAAGCGGGAGTCTTCTGGTACCTGTCCATATGCATTTTATTTATGATATGGCTGCACTGGTGTATTTGAGGTATTTTATTAAATCAGAGCATTAAGCAATATGTTGCATTTGACTTCATTTTTTAATATTGTAATATATTCGTTCCCTGGAGAAAATGTCGTATACTTTACATATATATTCCGTGTAAACCGGAATTGTCGGAGTTAAACCATGAAAACCGTATTGACCGTGAATAGTACCGGCAGGAAAAACAGAAAGGCCATGGGGAGAAAACACGCACTCCTGTTTCTTGTTATTGCGACACTTTTTGGTATGATCGCTGCATTATCGTCGTCCTATGCACTCATCGGGATTAAAGAGGGTGACAGCCCCGCTAGCTTTACACTCAATGACCTGAATGGTTCGCCGGTCAATGTAGGAAGCCACTTTGGCACAAAACCGGTCATACTCGTCTTCTGGGAACTGGCCATGAGTAAATCATTCCTTGACTATTCCATGGATGAGTTGAAGTTCCTGAATGATTTTTATGGAAAGTATCATGACACATCTGGCCTTGAAATATTTGCCATTTATACACCCGAGGAAGAAGGGGATGTCCCTCAAAGTGAAATAGACCGGGTGAGCAATCTGATTAAGGTCAACAAAATTAAATTTCCGGTCCTCATTGACAGTGGATTCGAGTTGTTCAGGGAATATGGTGTCATTGCGCTTCCCTCAACGATCATGATCGATGGATCCGGAAAAATCCAGTTTATCTATCCAAGTTTTCCATTGGCCGCTCAAAAACTATTTGTTGACAGGATAATGGTTTTAATAGGTCTTGCTGAAGCGACAGGCGAGAAGGAGGCAGGAAAGAAGAAGGGGCCTGATTCCCAGTCAGTCATACTTTACAACTATGCCCTGCATATGTATAAAAAGGGTCTGATGGAGCAGGCCCTGTCTCCGCTGAACAAATCTATTGAAATGGACCCGGAATTTCCCTGGACGCACAATCTCATGGGCATTATTTTGTGGAAGAGCGGCAATTTTGAAGGCGCACTGGCAGAATTCAGACAGGCCATTACAATCGATCAAAAGAATGTCCCTGCGCATTTTAACTATGGAATATTGCTCTTTGAAAGTGAAAATTATGAAGAAGCAGAAAAGCATTTCAGAACAGTCATTTCTTTTGATACTGCGATGGCAGAAGCACATTACGTTCTTGGTCTTCTCTCGATAAGGACAAACAGGGAAAATGAGGCGATACATGAGCTTGGCACAGCGCTGGAACTCTTCGAGAAAAGAAAGGCATCTGAAGTGTATGAACTATCTGTCCCCTCCGCTTTCCACCGGATATCGACAATTTATACATTGTCAGTGTTATACAGAAAAAAAGGAGAAACGGAAAAGGCATTGGGCCTGCTGCAAAAAGCTGCAGAGATTGCACTGGGACATGACATGAAAGCATCAAAGGAGGAGATGAATCTGAGCAAGGACTTGATGATTTATGAGTAGACCGTACACCCCGGGCACAGGGCGGGGCGTCCTGTTATCTATTCTATTAATGTATTTCTCTTTTCCGTGGAACGCCTATTCTCTTACATCAGAGGAAGAATATTCGGCTCACAGGAAGGGGGAAGAAGG
>JBFKMY010000285.1:0-3567 GCA_041629615.1 Thermodesulfovibrionia bacterium
AAGAACTGTCAGGTCGGCTGTATTGCCTGCGGACTGTGTGTAAAAGTATGCCCCTATAATGCCCCGAAGGTTGAAAACTTTCTCTCAACAATTAATCTTGATAAGTGTAAAGTCTGCGGTCTTTGTACGAGAAAGTGCCCTACAAATGCCATTGTAGATTATATCCCCAGGAGACCAAAGGCGTTTGTTACCGAGAAGTGCATTGGCTGCCATGCCTGTGCAAAGGTGTGCCCTGTGAATGCCGCCTCGGGCGAGCTCAAAAAACGGCATATAATTGCTCAGGACCTATGTATTGGTTGCGGTATATGTGCTTCCCGGTGTCCCAAAGCTGCCATTACCGGGACTTTTAACTATACCGAGGTTCTGGCGCGCTATGAGGCCAAACAGGACGCCCTGGCCAAGGCAAAGGCTGAAAAAGAAACTGCGGGCCAGACCTAGAATGGGGTAAGCCCCGTTCCCTTTATGATTGCAACGTATTCAATTCCCTCTCTTTCCGTTATTAGTATGTTTTTTTACTGTCTCTCAGTGCCTCACGTCAGAGTTCCCCCACAGTCCCTGCAATAACGGTCATGATCCTCATGCCGGGAATCCTCCGGGGAAAATATCATAAATACTGTGACATGGATCACAGGATGAAAAAGGGTAATGTATTAATATAAATAAAGTAATAAAAATAGAATGAAGGAGACAAGAACGCCATTGTGCGGCACTACTGTTAATGTTAGAATATCAAATACTGCCGAGGACACTGCTTAAACAAAAATATTTTGTTGCCAAAGAACTGCGCCTGTCCATTGCCCTCATAATTCTCTGGTCACTTCTTGCAACAGCGTTTTTTACCTATTTAGCCAAAGAACTTGGTGAGAAAATAGGCTACGGGACCCCGCTCTTTATCATTGTAATGTTGGGGTATGTCCTGATAGTGACATGCCTGACACTGCTTTTTTCACACCGTTTGATCGGGCCGTTTCAGCGATTAAACACAGAGATGAGACTGATCAGGGCAGGGGAATATCACAGGCGGCTTAATGTAAGGACAAATGATGACATCTACGTACGGTCCTTTGTTAAAGAGGTCAATATCATGCTGGATGAATATGAGAAGGTGCAGCACTACAGAAAAGACCTTGTTAAAAATATTGATTCTGATTTAATACGTATCATTTCCCTGATCGAGGAGGGGGAATCTTCACGGGACACATTGAGAGAAAGAGTTTTGGCCTATCATAAAAAAGTTGCGTTACTGGCTGAAAAGAAATAGGCCTCCGGACATGACGGTACGGAATTGATCCCCCTTTCCCCTCGTTCATGGCGCAGATTCACAGGATGTAATGAAAGGTCCTCGCAGGAAATATGTATTGCGTATTTATCCTGAACGTAAACCTCTCCTGAAACATGCCACGAAAGTCCAGACAATCCCGAGGCCCAGAACTGCCTGTCCAGGAGTTGAATCCAGTGCATCGGAAAGCCCGGAAACCTTATAAACCGCTATGCCTGCAAGTGCCACGATGACAGTACTCGCTACCGAAAAGGCAAGACTGTGCTGCCAGGGACGCTTTCCTTCCCCGGTTTTTTTGACTTCATCACTTTTTTCATAGTGTACAACTCTGTTTGCATTTTTGAGGCTCCCGGTTTCGGTAATGACGGCGTTTCTGCTCATGATCTTCTCCTTTCTTTTTTACGGGTTTTTTACTGAAGCAGCTCCGAAGATAATGTTTCCCCATGCTTGCGCTCCTTCATTTTTTTCATTTATTGCAATTATTCTGCCAATTACCTAAGCCTCTAAATTTAAATGATTTAATCTTCTTTGCATCCCTCTGGAAAATGCTGATTTCCGGTATTGGCAGGCCTTTTCCGCATGAGAACGGGTGTATATTGCTGACAAAAATCCCGTTGACGTTGTAAAATAAAAATTAATATTCTGTGAAACTAATCCGATATTTCTGTTTCCCCGGCCGTTGATGCAAGGACTCCGGACAGAAAAAGCCTGAGGGAGCTTTGGAAGAAATGAAAGTTATCGAAGTATTTTTCAGAGATGAACTTCTTTCAGAATACCATGTTGAAAGAAAGGAAATGAAAATCGGTAGGGCAAAATGGAATGACATAATACTCACCGATCCCACCGTTTCCAGAGAGCATGCAATAATAAATTTTGACAAAGGAAAGTTGACTATCACTGACAGCAGCTCCGGTGGCACATTCATAAACAACATGAAGGTTGACAGTAAAGAGTTTGCTGTTGATGACAGAATCGCTATCGGCCCTTATTCACTTTTTATAAGGCAGTATAAAGAAGGGGGGGAACACTCCCCGCTTGACAGCACCATCTTCAGGGAAACTTTGTCAATTCCTTCCGTGCACCGAAAGACCGGCAAGAGTTTCCTTCTCCATCAGGCATCACTGCACATACTAAAAGGACCTGGTCAGGGGAAACAATGTAAAATCAACAAAGAAAAAGTGACCTTTGGAAAGAGTGAGGAAAATGACCTTGTATTTGACGACGAGTTTGTCTCCCGTTATCACGGAGAGGTATGTTTCAGCAACGGGAATTTCTTTATCAGGGACCTGGGCAGCAAGAACGGCATACTGGTGAATGGTAAAAATGTTCAGGGTGCGATACTTAAACCGGGGTCTCATATTGAAATAGGGAGTATTCACATTGATTTTATTGTTTCAGAAGGTCCCGGAGAGGAGAGTAAAGAAAAAGAGGACCAGCCAAGAGAGATAATAGGGCAGAGCGAAAAGTTCATGGCCCTGTACAGCCTGCTCAGAAAGGCCGCATCCTGCGATGCTACTGTCCTGATATGCGGCAATACGGGAACAGGGAAGGAGCTTGCTGCCAGAACTATTCATACCCTGAGCAGCCGTTCTGAGGGGCCGTTCGTTACCATTGACTGCGGATCTATCCCTCAGGAGCTTATTGAAAGTGAACTCTTCGGACATGAAAAAGGTGCATTTACCGGCGCTCACAGCCAAAGGAAAGGTGCATTTGAACGGGGGCACAAAGGCACGGTCTTTCTGGATGAAATAGGGGAGCTTCCCAGGGAATTGCAACCAAAGCTTTTACGGATCCTTGAGGAAAGGTCTTTTAAGCGGGTAGGCGGAGACGCGCATATAACCACCGATATCAGAGTCATTGCTGCTACAAACAGAGAACTCAATAAAGAAGTGATGAACGGCAATTTCAGGGAAGACCTGTTCTTCCGTCTCTACGTCATCCCCATATTCATGCCGCCCTTAAGTGAAAGAGGTGAAGACATACCGCTGCTTGCAGAATATTTTATCAGAAAGTCCAAAACATTCTCTGACGGGAAGGAAATGTCGATCACAGCCGATGCACTGAAGAAGCTGCAGGCATATTCGTGGCCCGGGAATGTGAGGGAACTTAAGAATACTATTGAAAGGGCCATTGTCAGCCTGGAGGGCAGGACAATAACAGCTGACCATATTCAGTTCATTGCTTCGATCATTAAGAAAGAGGAGACCCCTTCGATCCCGTCGGATTCGTCACTTGAGGAGATTGAAAAACAGACTATTATCAATGCACTGAAAGCCCAGGGCGGCAAC
>JBFKMY010000286.1:0-3564 GCA_041629615.1 Thermodesulfovibrionia bacterium
CATTTAACCCTCCGACCGTTTATTTTAATCCCGAAATAAACGTTCATTATTAATGTTCAAACTAATCTTAATTATAGTAAAATAAGCAAATGTTATGCCAGAGACTGAATATATATTTAAATTGAATGCTTTAATTATGTTCCCTATAATACCTTGATGTCATTATGGCAGGGTTTTGCCATTTTTGCAGCATTCGTCCCGGGCCATTTATTCCTGTAAATACCCCGCTGTCTCTGCAGCAGGCCCCTGTAACTCTTCTCCTTGTCAGAAAGGGGTTTATTGCCATGCATGATGTTTATTATTTGTTCTGTCACGGAAAGGGGAATGTTTACCCATAAGGGTATCAGGTTGACATGAAGAATATGATAAGATACTATTACTTTTACATATCTTTCTCAATAATAGAATTGCCGCCTGCTTATTAAAAGAAGAGGCGACGGCCTGTCTGCAAAAAAGGGGGATTCGTATGTTAAGGGTCAAAGATGTGCTGGAGCCAAAGAATAAAGACATCTGGTCTGTGGGCTCAAAGGAAACAGCATACAAGGCATTAGAGATAATGGCTGAAAAAGGGATTGGTGCGTTAATGGTCATTGATGAAGGCAAGCTTGTCGGTATTTTTTCGGAAAGGGACTATGCCCGGAAGGTCATATTAAAGGGCAAATCGTCCAGAGAAACGTCCGTTGGCGAATTGATGACATCGGAAGTGTATTCCATTACACCTGACAAAACGGTAGAGGAATGCCTGGCTCTGTTAACGGCCGCCCACTGCCGGCATTTGCCTGTATTTGCACATAATAAACTGATTGGCGTTGTAACGATCGGCGATATAGCCAATGCGATTATTACTGATCAGAAGGTCAAGATCAATGATCTGGAGAACTACATCACCGGCAGTGAATATCTCGCTGTTGAAGACAATCTTTAAGACGGTCTTTTCAGAGGTTCCGCACTGAGTACCGCTCCTGCGGAAGATAAAAAGAGGGAACAGGAAGTGGACATTTTGCTCAATGAAACAGAGGTGCGCATTCTCGGCTGTCTTATTGAAAAGGGGATAATGACTCCCGATTATTATCCCCTGACGTTAAATGCGCTCACGAACGCCTGCAATCAGAAGTCCAGCCGTAACCCCGTGGTTTCCTATGAAGACACAACTGTTGTGCGGGGGCTTGATGGTCTGCGGGAAAAGGGGCTGGCTGAAAAGATATTTAAAGCGGAAAGTCGTGTCCCGAAATATCAGCATTCTTTCCCGGAAAAATATAATCTGTCAAACGATTATGTTGCGGTGCTCTGTGAATTAATGCTGCGCGGGCCGCAGACTGCAGGAGAAATCCGGAACCGCGCCGGCAGGATGTACACATTCGAAAACCTGCGGGAAGTTGAAGAACTCCTGGGAAATCTGATGGAAAAGGAACCGCCCATGGTTGTGAAACTCCCCCGACAGGCCGGGAGAAAAGAGCAGCGATTTATGCACCTGCTGTCAGGAAAGCCTGAAATCAGGGAGGATGAGCAGACAGGTCGTGAAGAAGCAGCGACTGTCCGTGTACGGGCTGAAAATGAGAACATCGCGAAACTGGAAGAAGAACTGGCGGCCCTTCGCAGAGAATTTGATATACTGAAGAATGATTTCAACGTCCTTAAATCACAATTGGAGTAGCAGAATGTTTAATGCATTAATTATACCCTGTGGACTCTCGTGAACAGGCGTATACACACTTGAGCACTATTTCGCAATGGTTTTGCCCGATTTTTCCCCACATCCCGCCTCTCCTGGTTTACAATAAATGATGATCGTCGGCACAAGGGTACTCTATCCTGAAGAAGTGGAATTCTGGGATGCAGAAATTCTGCAAATATCTGTCTACCGGGGTATGCAGGATAACCTCGACTTTATGAGAAAATGTGCCGGTGCCTGCAGGGAAGCAGGGATCAGATATGTCATTCATCCTGTACACTATTCACTCCTCCGGGAGGAGACCGCTGGCGACCTCAGGGAAATGGCGGGGCTGGCCGATCGTGCGCTCATCCTTCACGATGAACGCAGTCATGACGGCCGGAGGCTTACGGCGGGGGAGATAACGCAATTCAGAAGTGCCCTCGAAGATTTGACATCCATGACCTCTGTGTCTATTGAAAACGCATCTGACACCGGTGATGTCCTGTGGTTCTGGGACACCTTTGCCGAATCCGTGACCCTTGATATCGGACATATCGAATCCTTCGGGCTTGATTCAGTTCAATTTGTAAAGGGCCTTGATGAATCGACACTCAGGAAAATAGAGTTTGTTCATATGCACAGAAACAACGGCCTGCACGGCGGCATTACGGACCATTGGCCGCTGCGACCGGGTTGCAGGGAACTCATTGCATTAAAGGAGCTCGTTAGGAGGAAACCTGATGTCAGCGTGATCCTCGAAATTAACGAGATCGAGGAAATTAAAGCCAGCCTGAAATTGCTCGCAGCTCTCAGAAACGGCAATGATGTCTGATCTGTACATCTGAGAAAGCTGTCGTTTATCCTGCTTTCTGCTTTTTAATAAACCTCTCAAAGGCGTTTTTGTCATTAGCCTTTAAATATGCTTCTTCAGGAGTTATCTGTTTCTTCATTAAGAAATCCATGATTGCCTGGTCCAGCAGCTGCATGCCGTCCCCTTTGCCCGTCTGTATCATGGAGGGAATCTGGAATGTCTTTCCTTCCCTGATCAGATTGGCTACAGCCGTCTTGCAAAACATTATCTCAAGGGCAGCCAGCCGCCCGGGCTGATCTACTCTCTTTAACAGCTGCTGGCAGACTACTCCTTTGAGCGACTCTGAAAGCATGGTACGTATCTGGGCCTGCTGGCCGGCTGGAAAGGCATCAATGATACGATCAATGGTCTTGGAAGCAGAATTTGTGTGGAGAGTGCCAAAGACAAGGTGCCCTGTTTCTGCTGCTGTTATTGCAAGTTCTATGGTTTCCAGATCACGCATTTCTCCCACGAGAATAACGTCAGGGTCCTCTCGTAATGCAGCCCTTAGCGCGGCAGTAAATGATTCTGTGTGATTGCCGATCTCCCGGTGATTAACAAGACATCCCTTGTTTTTGTGGACAAATTCAACAGGGTCCTCAATTGTCAAAATATGGTCTTTTCTTGTTCTGTTGATATAATCGATAATTGCCGCAAGCGTTGTAGATTTCCCGCTGCCGGTCGGTCCGGTTACCAGAACAAGCCCTCTGCTTAATTGAGTTAATTTGAGGATCTGGGGAGGAAGATTCAGGTCTTCAACGGTAAGTATTTCTGTCGGGATGACCCTGAAAACTGCCCCCGTTCCCCGCTTCTGCTCGAAATAGTTGGCCCTGAATCTTGCTATATCAGGGATTTCGTAGGCAAAATCCAGGTCCTTTCTGGCAAGGAAATTATTTTTCTGTTCCTCTGATGTGATTTCAAAAAGAAGACTCTGTACGGCTTCATTTGTCAATTCAGGATAATCCAGTTCCTCCAGTTCGCCGTGTTTTCTTATTTTGGCCTTTGCTCCTGAACTTAAATGCAGGTCACTTGCATTATGCTCGATCATATATTTAAACAA
>JBFKMY010000287.1:0-3546 GCA_041629615.1 Thermodesulfovibrionia bacterium
GCGCCCCAGACATCCGGCAAAAATAGAGGCGTCAGCGGCATTAACTCCTCGGGTACGGAGGTAATGCCGGCATCCAATTCTTATGAGATATGTTACAAATGCCACGCGGACAATAATGTGATCTCCTCCATTTCAATAGCAAGGCAAATTCAACAGCTCAATACGCGCCATGAGTTCGACATGTCAAATCCTTCTTATCACCCCGTTGAGACTGTCGGGGTCAATCCGAATGTACCGAGTCTCCTTCCGCCCTACACCACGTCAAGCATCCTCTTCTGTACCGATTGTCATAACAATGATAATTCAGGGGGGGCAAAGGGGCCCCACGGCTCGGTCAACCGCTTTCTCCTTGCGCAGAATTATACCACCCAGGATTTTACCCAGGAGAATTCATTTGCCTATGCCCTGTGTTATAAATGCCATGACAGAAACAGCATACTCGGGGACGCCAGTTTTACTTCACATAATAAACATATCGTAGAGCTCAGTGCCCCCTGTTCTGCCTGTCACGATGCGCATGGGATAAGCAGCACACAGGGGACACCGTTAAATAACACTCATCTGATAAATTTCGACGTTACCATAGTGCAGCCCAATAGTCTGGGGGTTTTGAGATTTGACGACCTGGGAACATTCAGCGGACAATGTTTTCTCACATGCCACGGCAGTGACCATAATCCTTTGCCATACCCGTAACATCAGGACACCTGAATGCAGCGAAATAAAAGCCGCAGATTGAAAATAATAATTTTATATGAACCAGAAATAAGACAGTAAAACTTTTAATTGCCGATGTACTGGACAGGAGGAAGATGTACATGAAGACATTAAAAATAGCGGCACTTTTTGTAACATTGTTCATAACGCCTGCATGGCTTCTTGCAGGGAATCAGGATCAGAAGCAGACGGAGGATAAGAACCAGACAGAGCTTCAGCAGCCGACGGAGCAACAACTGCAACCTGAAACACAACATGTAGGATCCATTCTGGAGTCCATAACAGAAGGGAAATATATATACCTGAAACTTGATGATATGGGAGAGAAAATATGGATCGCTACCTACCCTGCATTTCTCGGCGGAGAAGTTGCCGTTGGGGACCAGGTACAGTATGCAGGAGGAGTGGAAATGACAGGCTTTGAGAGCGAGGCACTGGATAAAACCTTTGACAGAATACTCTTTATTACAAAAATAAAGAAAGTGGATGCCCCTCAGTTGAAAGATTTTGAGCATGTCCCGGCAGACAACTATCATTCTCAATATGTAAAGCAGGGAAAAAAGGATGAAATATCCATTCCTGCGAGGGGAGAAGTAGAAAAGGCAGAGAACGGAAAAAACATTGAGGAGATATTTACGGACGCGGAAAAACTGAAAGACAGTGAAGTGATCGTAAGGGCAAAAGTCATGAAGATCAGCAAAAATATTCTCGGCAAAAACTGGCTTACGCTTCAGGACGGAACGGGGAATCCCCCGGACAACAAACTGAGTGCAACAACACTGGAGACCGCAAACATGGGAGATATTGTGTCCATTAAGGGGACGTTAAAAACAAACGTTACCCTTGGCGCCGGATACGTATACAGAGTATTGATTGAGGATGCAACAATTATCAAATAAACACATGAAGAAAATCGGTATGCTTGCCGTCAGAAATCATACTTCAATTACAGAAAGCATGGAAGAAGTTGAAAAAGGGATACATACCTTTGCAGTGTGAAAATTGAAATCAGCCCTCTACATCATACTGCTTTAATTTTCTGTAGAGTGTTCTCAATCCAATCCCCAACACCCTCGCTGCTTCCGCTTTATTGCCTCCTGTTTTATGAAGAGCATCCAGAATGGCCTTTTGTTCAATATCAAAAAGATTTTCAGCGTGTCCCGATACGGTGTCCTTTTGCCCCATGCTGAGGAACGGGGGTAAGCTTTCCACTTCTATTACGTCCCCTATGTTCATCACAACAGCGCTTTCGATACAGTTCATTAACTCCCTGATATTCCCGTGCCAGCTATAGGACTTGATCATTTTCATGGCCTCGCGGGATATCCCCTTGATCTGCTTATTATGGATTTCCGAGAATTTCTTAAGATGATACTCTACAACTAACGGTATATCTTCGGGCCTCTCTCTCAGAGGAGGCACTTCAATCGTTACGACCTTCAGCCGGTAAAAAAGATCGTCCCTGAACTTTTCTTCCTTGACAAGCTGCTCAAGGTTTTTGTTTGTTGCAGAAATAATCCTGACGTCAACTTTGATTGTCTTTGTCCCGCCCACCCTTTCAAACTCCGATTCCTGAAGAAACCTCAGAAGCTTTATCTGAATGGAAGGGGGGAGGTCTCCTATTTCATCGAGAAAAAGCGTACCTCCGTCTGCAAGTTCAAATCTCCCCTTTTTCATGTATAAAGCGCCGGTGAATGCGCCTTTTTCATGTCCGAAGAGTTCGCTTTCCAGCACTCCTTCCGCGAGCGCGGAGCAGTTGACTTTTATAAAGGGGCCGTCTGCCACGAGACTGTTATAATGAATGACATTTGCCACAAGTTCCTTGCCGGTCCCGCTCTCCCCCTGAATCAATACTGTCGCCCTTGTAGATGAGACGCGCTCCACTAAAGCCAGGATCTCTTTTATGGCCCGCGATTTGCCTACCAGGGTAGTGGCATCAATTTTTTCCCTGATGCGCTGTTTCAGAAGGATGTTCTCCGATCTCAATTTTTTATTTTCAATGGCATTTTTTATGGTTATTTCCAGCTTGTTGAGATCAATGGGTTTGGTCAGATAATCATAGGCGCCCCTTCGCATGGCATCAACTGCTGATTCGATTGTAGAGAATCCTGTTATAAATATCACGACTATGTCCTGATTAAGTTTCCTGATCTTCCCCATTAATTCAAGGCCGTCCATCCCGGGCATCTTCATATCGCTCAGGACAACCTCAATATCACTGTTATCATTAAGTTTTTGAATGGCTTCACGGCCGTTTGCAGCGGTGTATGCAGTGTAGTCGGACAGGTATTTTGCTAAATTATCCCGAACCGACTTTTCATCATCAACTATTAAAATTGATGGCTTCATTGTCAAATCCTAACCGTGATCAAAGGGAAGAATTACTTCAAAAACAGTTCCTTCATTTACGTTACTCCGGCAGTTTATTTTTCCTCCGTGACTTTCTACAATCCTCTGAACAATCGAAAGGCCCAGCCCCAGACCTCCTTCCCGCGTACTGAAAAATGGTGAAAATATCCTCTCAATATTCTTTTCCGGGATTCCTTCTCCCGTATCTCTCACATATATAATAACATTTTCATCAGCCAATGAGGTTTTAAATTCCAATGTTCCTCCGCTTTCCATCGCCCTCAGGGCATTCTGTGCAAGATTTATCAATACTTCCCTTAACTGTCCTTCATCAAATCTGATCACTGGAATGGTCTCCTGCAGTGTCACGGTCAGCACCACGCCATTCCTTTTTGCATTTTCGGACATTAAATCTGCCACGTCCTTAACGACCTGATTAATATTATTATCACGGAGCACAGGCTCAGGGAATTTTGCAAA
>JBFKMY010000288.1:0-3531 GCA_041629615.1 Thermodesulfovibrionia bacterium
ATAAAGGCGGGGTCCTCTGGCCCCGTCTTTTGTTATGATCCACACTAATCATCCCCTTCAGAGATACCGGAAAAGCCTGCCTGTACCGGATTTCACCATACTCCGAATATGATAAAAAAAGCCTGTTTTTATTAAGATTTGAACACTTACCGCTCTGGCAATAAAATTGCATTTATTTCATTAAAACATTGAAACAATACAGCAGGGAGGGAACAACATGGACAACCAACTCAGATTAGCAAATCATGACACGCAGTCAACCAGTGAAGAAAGGGGCACTCCCCAGATCATCATCAGACTCAAGCTCAGCCAGTTACTCAACAAGAGAAACTTTTCGAACAGGGATTTATGCAAGAATATAGCACCCCTGAGGGTAACAAAACATATGTACGTAAGCATGAACTGAATACACGCGGACAGACAAACACGATTGCCTGTCCCGTTTTCGCCTGTTAACGTCAGGCAGGACATGCTTCAAACTGTTTATACATAAAGGGGGAAACCATGTACGCACTAATGACAGTATCAGAAAAAGAGGATGACCAAGGCCTTTCAGAAAGCGCCGTAAAGGGTATTGCAGCAACAGAGCACAGCCTCATAAAACAACCGGAAGGAACAGGAGCAGAAGAAAAAAGGACATATAAAAGAATCAATGTACGTATCGATGTCCGGTTTTTTTACGGCGGGCAGTTTTTCTCCGGAACGGTCACACAAATATCAGCAAACGGTATGTTTATCCATACCCGCATACGGTTCCCCCTGAAAGCACATTTTGACGTGCTCCTGAAAGTAAAAGACAGGATAATAAAAGTCCCTGCTTCAATTGCAGGAAGAAGGGGGGCTGACCGCCTTTCTGCAGGAATAGGAGTAAAAGTCCTTCATACGTCAGGAGAATATCTGGAACTGCTCATGCGAAGCAACGGGGACTTTCTGACATAGCATGGAAAGGGTCTTTTTATCGGTTCCGGGCAACAGCCTTTATGACCTCCAAGAGCGGAACATCAAACTTCTTCGCAATCTTTCTGCAGTCCTCATATTCAGCAGACATCCTGCTCTGACTGCTGCCGACCTTTGAAACTTTCACTTTTACCGTACCGTATTTCGTGTTCTTCGATGTAATAGTGCGTTCAAGGACCTTTCTTCCGGCACTGTAAAACCTCAGACCAATGCTCGTCGTTTCTCTCAAAATAATGTCAATCATTTCATCTCTTTTTCCCGGGTCTGACAAAACGGTGAGTGTAATCCCCGGCCTGTTTTTTTTCATCATGATCTGGGTCAGGAATACATCAAGGGCACCTGCCCTGAAGAGCCGCTCCATGAGATAATCATAGATCTGGGGATTCATGTCATCAATATTCGTTTCAATAACGGATATCATATCACCGGCCTGTATGCCGCCTTCTCCGGCCTGTGTTTTTCCTGCACCCTTTCCAACCATTATTCTCAGAATATTCGGCTGCTCCCTGAAGTCCTTATTGCCCGCTCCAACTCCTATCTTTGAAATATTGATTTCCGGCATGGGTCCAAAACCCGCAGCAAGGGACGAAATCAAAGCGGCCCCGGTAGGAGTAGTAAGTTCAAATGCTACAGGCGAAGAGTACACAGGGATTCCCTTTAACAATTCTGCCGAGGCCGGCGCAGGCACAGGGAGAAGACCGTGGGCCGTCATAACAGACCCGCTTCCGAGGTTCACCGGCGATGCATGAACAGTATGTATACCGAGAATATCAAGACCGATCAATGACCCGAAAATATCCACAATGCAGTCAATGGCCCCGAGTTCATGTAAATGAACGCGGTCATACCGGCTGCCGTGCACCCTCGCCTCGGCCTCAAAGAGCCGTTTAAAGACAGACAGCCCTTTTTGCTTAATCGGCTTTGAAAGGGACGAGGTTTGTATGATACTCCGGATATCTTTCCATTTTCTCGCCCCCTGCCCGGGACCTCCCGCCTGTTTTATGATCACATCAACCTTGGTTGCCCTGAGCCCTGCCCGCGTGACCTTTTTTTCTGTTAACTGATATCCCCTGAGAGGAAGCCGGGACAACCCGGTCCTGAGCCTTGTCAGGGGGACACCGGCATCAACGAGCGCCCCCAGCGTCATGTCACCGCTGATTCCTGAAAAACAGTCAAAGTATGCAATCATGGTTTAGCTCTCAGCATTCAGCGATCAGCTCTCAGCATTGATAGGTAAGGGCGAACAGCCGTTCGCCCCTACGTGACAACTGTCATATTTATCTTATGTGCGAGCACTCCCGCACCAAAACCGTTATCGATATTCATCACCGCGATACCGGGTACACAGGAATTGAGCATGGCAAAAAGGGCGGTGATGCCTCCGAAGCTTGTACCGTATCCGACGGACGTCGGCACTGCAATGATGGGCTTGTCAGTCATGCCTCCAACAACGGAAGGAAGCGCCCCCTCCATGCCCGCAACAACAATCAGGGCATTTGCCTCACCGAAAACTTTCCTGGCATGGACAATCCTGTGAAGTCCTGCCACGCCAACATCAGTAATGGTTTCCACCCTGCTCCCCAGAAATTCCGCCGTAACAGCTGCTTCTTCTGCAACCGGCATGTCCGAGGTCCCTGCACAGAGTACGGCAATCCTGCCTGTTTTCTTTTTTGCTCCCCCGGCCGCGATCATGCCCGACTTCTCATAACACACGGACTTTATTTTATGCTTTCTGCACAGCACGTTAATATCGTTGAATATGGCTGTAGCCGCCCTCGTTATCAGCAGTTTTCCACTTTTGCGTAACATGGTTTCGGCAATTTTTATGATGTCATTACCGTCCTTGCCTTCAGCCAGAATCACTTCCGGAATGCCATGCCTGAGTTCCCGGTGATGATCAACCCTGGCCACACCGATATCTTCATAGGGAAGGTGTTTCAGCGTCTCAAGTGCATCGATGACGCTCATTTCACCTGATTTAACGGAGCCCAGTATTTTTTTTATTTTATTGTTGTCCATAAATGTTAATACAGCTATCAGCCCTCAGCGATCAGCGATCAGCAACGACCAATACTACAAAAAATATTTATCCTCAATACCTGACAGCTGAAAGCTGACTGCTGATCGCTGCCTTTCTTCTATTCCGCCTTCAGGCTTCTCATCATGAGTTCTTTAACAGCCGTATCAGGTCTTTTATCTTCATTGACAACTTTATAAATCTGCTCTATGATAGGCATCTCAACATTATGTTTTTTTGAGAGCTCATACGCCGATTTTGACGTTGCGATCCCTTCAGCCACCATCTTCATATGTAAAAGTATAGCAGATAACTTTTCTCCCCTTCCAAGCTGATAGCCGACCCTGTAATTTCTTGAAAGGGTGCCGGTACAGGTGAGGACCAGATCACCGAGCCCGCTTAAGCCCCCGAATGTCTTTTCTTTTGCACCGGTAGAAACACCGAGTCGTATCATCTCCGCCAATCCCCTCGTAATAAGCGCCGCCCTCGTGCTTGCCCCGAGGCCCAGTCCGTCAGAAATACCCGACGCAATGGCCATAACATTTTTCAGGGCACCG
>JBFKMY010000289.1:0-3530 GCA_041629615.1 Thermodesulfovibrionia bacterium
CAGTTTAATGGTCCTGAATTCATGGGATTTGACTGTCACCGATGCTGTTGACGTATCTTCACCGTGACGAACGTGTATTATATGTGTGCCCGGATTTGTATTAATGTCAAGGGCAATGAGTGAAATCAGGCCGCCCTCTGATGGATAAAGATCCACTTTCCTTTCAAGAAAAGTCGCTTCAACAGGAGCCGTGTCCGCTGACGTGATCTTTAAAAGAAAGACATCACCGGGAACAACTGCAGGCGGGGACACCAGCACGTTAGCGGCATATGACTGCGATGATGCCAGGAAGACAAGAAGAGCCGCTAACAGCGGTGTATAAATATACGTATCACGCAAGATAACTTATTATAGCAAAATATATTAAATGGGAGGCAACGACATGTCCTTTATGCCATGGTACATAAATCATTGCTGATATAATCTTTATAAAGCCGTAAGATCCGGAAAACAAAATAATTATGAAAACAATCGAGATAGACGGAGGTTTTGGGGAAGGCGGGGGGCAGATATTACGCACTGCATTGAGCCTCAGCTGCATAACAGGGCATAACCTGAAACTGATCAATATCAGAAAGGAAAGGAAAAGGCCGGGCCTTATGCCGCAGCATACGACATGCGTGGAAGCAGCAGCCTTGATCAGCGGTGCAGAGGTTGCGGGCAATGAACAGGGCTCTGTTGAACTTTCCTTTAATCCGCATAAAATCAAATCGGGCAGGTATACCTTTGATATTCAGACTGCGGGCTCCACGTCTCTTGTTTTACAGACGCTCCTGCCGCCTCTTGTGTATTCCGGCAAATTGTCACATATAACAATCAGGGGAGGCACACATGTTCCTTTCAGTCCGGTCTATAATTATATTGCAGAAGTTTTTCTCCCGGTGTTGGAAATGGCCGGAATTGATGTAAGGGCTTCAATTGTTAAATGCGGATACTATCCGAAGGGCGGGGGAGAGGTTAGTTTTCATATTAATCCGGCAAAAAAGATTGCCGGGTTGGACCTGAAAGACAAAGGCGCCCTGCTTTCATTAAGCGGATGCTCGGCTGTGTCACGCCTTCCCGCAAGCATAGCTGAAAGGCAGAAGACATCGCTTATCCAGCATCTTGATCCTCTTGCTCCTCATATAAAAGTAGTGGAGATGCCTTCTTTCGGGACAGGGACATTTGTCTTTATAAAAAGCGAATACAGCAACACACTGGCAGGATTCTCTTCACTCGGGGAGCGGGGAAAGCCTGCCGAAGAGGTGGGAAGAGAAGCGGCCCTTCAATGTATGGAGTTCCACAAGGGCCGGGGATGCCTTGATCCTCACCTTGCTGACCAGATCGTTTTATACCTTAGCCTTGCCCGTGATCATTCGTCTTTTACTACGAGCCGGGTAACCAGGCACCTTATTACGAACCTGTGGGTCATTGAAAAGTTTTTAAATGTACGCTATGAAATAGACGGAGATATGAACGGGGAGGGGTGTGTAAAAATAATACCCGGTGCGACATCAGCGCTTTGAACGTGAAGCTCTGGACTTCATTTGAAATGTGCGTTTTGACATTTGTCATTTTATTTATAATGCGTATTGATTTTTCATCTAAATTACCTTACCTTATATGAAGTAAAATGGTGAAAGGCCGGGTACAGCAATGCTTGATATCAGACTTGTAAGAGAAAATACTGATAAAGTGATCGATTCTCTCAGGAAGAGGGGGGAAGACGCAAAAATCCTTGACAGCATCCTTGCTATTGAAAATAAGCGAAGAAATGTTCTGAAGGCCGTTGAGGACCTGAGACAGGCGAGAAACAGGATATCACAGGAAATCGGCCACCTGAAAAAAGAAGGCAAAGATGCATCGGGCCTTCTCTCTGACGCAAAGGCTGTTTCCGATGAGATCGCAGGAGAAGAGGGGAAGTTAAGGGAACTGGAAGACAAGGCAATGCAGGAGCTTCTCCTGGTTCCCAATGTTCCTGATGAATCTGTTCCGGTCGGGAAAGATGAAACGGATAATAGGGAAGTCAGGACATGGGGCACCAGGCCGGACTTTTCCTTTGAACCAAAGAATCACTGGGATATAGGCGAGGGACTGGATATACTCGATTTTGAAAGGGCCGGGAAGATTGCCGGGGCACGGTTTGTTATTAATAAAGGCGCAGGTGCGAAACTTGAACGGGCACTTATGAATTTCATGCTCAACCTGCATACAAAGGAGCATGGATATACGGAGATCTTTCCGCCTATTCTTGTAAACAAAGAGTCAATGACAGGGACGGGCCAGCTGCCAAAGTTTGAAGAAGATCTTTTTAAGGAAAATTCTAAAGGTCTTTATTTAATCCCCACCGCTGAAGTGCCTGTTACCAATATCCACCGAGATGAGATCCTCAGCGAAGTAGACCTGCCGATTTATTATACGGCGTATACCCCCTGTTTCAGGAGGGAAGCCGGCTCTTACGGGAAGGACACGAGGGGAATGATACGGCAGCACCAGTTCAATAAGGTGGAACTGGTCAAGTTTGTAAAGCCTGAAGACTCTCACAATGAACTGGAAGCGCTCACTGCCAACGCAGAAGAGGTATTAAAGAGACTGGGGCTTCACTATCGCGTCGTTGCTCTGTGCACCGGCGATATGGGATTCTCAGCAGCAAAGACGTATGACCTGGAGGTCTGGTTCCCTGCACAACAGAAATTCAGGGAGATTTCCTCCTGCTCCAACTTTACCGATTTTCAGGCACGGAGGGCCAGTATACGATTCAAAAGGACCGGGAAAAAAGGCACGGAATATGTCCATACATTAAACGGCTCCGGGCTTGCCATTGGCCGCACCATGGCTGCAATTCTCGAGAATTTCCAACAGGAAGACGGTTCTGTTATACTACCTGAAGCCCTGCAGCATTTTATGGGAACGGACAAAATAAGTAAGAAGTCGGAAGGCAGAAATCAGAATTAAGAAGTAAGGAATGATGAGTAAGAATTAGGGAGTCAGAAGTTACATAGCAACAGTAGTAGTTTTTCACTTCTTAATTCTTAATTCTTATTTCTGCCTTTTTGTGGAGGAGTGGCCGAGTGGACGTCAGCCGGAGGCTGATCCGCCTCTGGCGGAAAGGCTCCTGGAAATATTCGTAAAGAATGCCCTGCATTTATATCCTGTACAGTGAAGGAAGAAACAGGTTTTATACAGGATCAAGCAAAGAAGATAATGCTGACAGCAGATTAAAGTCGCACAATGCGGGAAAGACAAAATCTACAAAAGCAGGACAACCATGGAAAGTTATATATGAGGAACAGCACACTGATTATACGGCAGCCCGTAAAAGAGAAATATTCCTGAAATCAGGTGTTGGACGCAAATGGATTAAGGAACAGTTTGGACATTATAAGGAGGAGTGGCCGAGTGGACGTCAGCCGGAGGCTGATCCGCCTCTGGCGGAAAGGCTCCTGGAATATTTGTAAAGAATGCCCTGCATTTATATCCTGTACAGTGAAGGAAGAAACAGGTTTTATACAGGATCAAGCAAAGAAGATAATGCTGACAGCAGATTAAAG
>JBFKMY010000290.1:0-3524 GCA_041629615.1 Thermodesulfovibrionia bacterium
AGCAAGGGTAGTAACAATAGCTGATGTATATGATGCACTCACCACCGACCGTCCTTACCGGAATAAATTCAGTGATGAAAAGGCAATAAAAATAATGCGACTGATGGAGGGAAACGTCTTTGACCCGGAAATCCTTGATGTCTTTTTATATGACTGTCTGAAGTGTAAGTAAAACATCCCCTTCTGTATTCCCCGGCATTCCCTGAAACGAAGAAATTATTTTATGTATTTCGTATGATAGTCTATGGATCTGAACCTCAGGAGATGGAGAAGAGACTGGTCGTTAATGAGTGTATTCTTCAATGGAGAGGAAATCGCGTCCCTTACGGCGAGGTTGAAAAAACTGGAGATCCAGACGGTGGTCTTCTGCTCCTTTGAAAACCGGTTTGCCAGAAGCGGCGGTCTCGCAGCCGTTATTTCTAATATCCTGCCTTTTATAAAAGTCAGTAATGCAATCCCCTCTGTTATTTTAATGACCCCTTTTTACTCAAGAATCATGGATGCAGCAAAAATGCAGGCAACAGCAGCTTCCTTTGATGTTCCCTTTCGCAACAGGACAGTAGGCGTTGAGATTTTCGAACATACTTTGAACTATGAAAACCCTGTCCCCGGTTCTCTCAAAGAATACTATTTAAAGGCCGATGGTTATTTTGAAGCCGATAACAGACTTCGTGATCCCTATACCTACGATTATAACAATCCGGAGCGAAACGCTGATATGCAGGTTGAGAACTCCCTCTTCTACTGCAAGGCCGCACCTCTGGCACTGCGTGCGTTGGGCATCAGGGAAAACATCATATTTCATCTCCATGAATGGCAGACTGCCCTGATCTCACTGACCGCCAAAGAAGCAATGTTGACGGGGACACTGGAATCATGCGGTACAGTACAGACAATGCATAACTCCTATGATTCGAGAATATCATGGGACATGGTGTCCACGATCATCGATGGTCCCCGCAGGCAGAAAATCCCCGGTGTTCAGACCATCGACCTCTCAGCCTATCAGATTGGCCTTCAGCTTCTGGATTCCCCTCTTACCACAGTGAGCGAGCATTTTGCCGAAGAATTAACATCGGACATAATACAGACAGAGCACTACGCCCCCCATCTGCAGACCATAATGAAGGCAGGAGGAGTCTTTGGAATCAATAACGGCATGTTCGTCAATTTTTCACCTGAGTTCCCCAGAAAGGAGGACCACAGCCTTGAGGAGGTCCGAAGGATAAAATTAAAAAACCGGAAGGCCCTCTTAAAGGTTCTCAGCGCCTATAAACCGCCCGAACGTATTGGAACCCTTACCTATCAGGGAAGGACCATATCCCGCCTGCCCGTGACCATACCGATCATGGTGATGAGCGGCAGACTGGACCCTACCCAGAAAGGGTATTACGTGTTGTTACGGGCCCTCGAGAATTTTGTTGAAGATGAAATAAAGGTCATCCTCACCCCCCTGCCTTTACGATCATCTGACCTTGATTATTTTTATGAGATCGCATGCAAGTGCAAAGGGAATGTAACGGTATATCCTGTGCGGATGGACAGGGGGTATCATGAACTGCAGACAGGGGCAACGTTTGGGATCATGCCGTCCATATATGAACCGTTTGGCGCTGCCGTGGAATACATGGCAAGCGGGACGCTTAACATCGGCAGGGCCACGGGAGGGCTTGTGGACCAGATTGATAGTGACTGCGGGTTCCTTTTCAAGGAAGATGCTGTTTTTTGCACCACTGAAAATATGAATGATTTTATTAACACGGAACATATTATCCAGATGAGAAAAACGAATCCCTGGGCGCAAAACATGGCGGACAATCTGTATGAAATCCTGAGAAAGGCAATAGGCGTATATCAAAACCATCCTGATGTGTATTATCAAATGATCCTGAATGGATTCAGAAAGGCCAGACAGTTTAACTGGGAGACAAGTGCCAAAAAGTATTATCAGGTATATGAGATGGTATTCAAGGCATAAGAAACTGTCCGGTGCTGATAAGCACCTATGTTCCCAATCTGAGTAAACTGAGATATTCCGATTAATTTCAACTTGTTGCAACCTGTAACCTGAAAATAACTTGACATATTATTGTATATAGTCTAATATTTAACTAAGATTATAAATTAACTTAGTTAAATATTAGTCGGAGTTTAAATAATAAGATGGAACCCGTTTCCCCGGTAAAAAGGAGAGAGAGAAAGAAACAGGAAACCCGGCAAAGAATCGTAAAGATTGCCATGTATTTTTTCCGGAAGCAGGGCTTTGAATCCACTACCATGGAACAGATTGCCGAAGAAGTTGATGTTTCCAAAGCCACCCTCTATAACTACTTCCCCGTTAAGGAATCTATCATAAGTGAATACTGGCAGACCAGCGTAAAGGAAATAAAGCTTCAGATTCTGCAGATGATCCAGCTGCTGCCGGATACAAGGGCGCGCATACAGAAAACATTTACCAGGGCGGCCAACGAACTGTTCAAGTCAAAACAGGATATCTATAAAATATATTTAAGTTACTGGCTCAGGAATTTAAATAATCCCTCTTCAGATCAACGCATGCAGAGCGGGTTTGAAGATGTCTTCACCATGATTATAAAACTGGGGCAGCACTCAGGTGACGTGAGAAAGGACATGGCCGTCGAACTCCTGGTGCGGTATCTTGAGATTCTGTTTCTGACAGCCTGCATAAACTGGCTGTCAGATCCAAAAATGTATCCCCTGGAAAAAACACTGACGGAAACGGTATCCCTGTTTGTCGATGGTGCGGGACTGGCAGGACGCAGGAGTAAAATGAAAATGAGCGGGACAGATTCTTCCCAGGGCTCATTGTTATAACCCCTTATTTTTTTCTTTTGCAATATGCCCGTATAATTTCTTATACTATCCAACATTATCACAAATACGCCAATGAACGGTATAATTGATTTTCATACGCATGCCTTTCCCGATGAATTAGCGGACAAGGCAATGAAATTACTCAAAGGTGAAGAGTGCATCGAAACCTATCTTGATGGACGGATTTCTTCGCTGCTCATGTCTATGGACACACACGGGATTGAAAAAAGTATTGTCTGTTCAATAGCAACAAAACCGGCGCAGTTCAGCCCCATATTCAACTGGTCAAAAAAAATCGTCTCAGACAGGATACTCCCCTTCCCGTCTGTCCATCCCGATGATGTAAATGCTGTGGAGCACATCGGTATGATCAAGGGACAGGGTTTTAAAGGGATAAAGTTCCATCCCTACTATCAGGATTTCCGTCTTGACGATGAAAGGCTTTTCCCCCTGTATGAAAAAATAGTGGAGGAAAAACTGATCGTTGTCATGCATACGGGGTTTGATTTCACCTTTGAAAGGATACGGATTGCCGATCCTGAAAAAATACTCAGGGTCCATAAGGAATTTCCCGGGATCAGGATGGTGACCACCCATCTCGGTGCATGGGAGGACTGGCATGAAGTTGAGAAACATTTAACCGGCAAACAGATATATATGGAGATATCCTTTTCACTGGAATATCTGGA
>JBFKMY010000291.1:0-3521 GCA_041629615.1 Thermodesulfovibrionia bacterium
ACGCTCTACCGGCTTGAGCTTCTCGTTGAAGTGATCGGTGATTTTTACAGTGAGTTGGACCATTACGGAGGGTCCCTTAAATCCCTGAAGGCCCTTATAAAAAATGAAAAGGGCAAAAAGAGGGTGCGGGGGAATGTGCTGGCTGCCATGGAAGAACTTCTCAACCGGGTCCAGTTGACGTTCAAGAAAATTGAGGGGGAAGCAGGCGTTAAAGTCGATGTTATAGTGACCCTGTGGGAAAGGATCAGCAGGGTGCAGGCGTTCGTGCTTGAGGCAAAGAATGAATTGATTACCCGGAACCTGAGACTTGTCGTCAACATTGCGAAAAATTATGTTGGCCGGGGACTGCCGCTCCTTGACCTCATTCAGGAAGGCAATATCGGTCTTATGAAAGCAGTAGATAAATTTAAATATGAGAAGGGGTTTAAATTCAGTACCTATGCAACATGGTGGATACGGCAGGCAATTACACGGGCGCTTATTGATCAGACCAAAACGATCAGGGTCCCTGTCCACATGATGGAATTTTATAACAGGGTCACAAAAGCCTCCCGGGAATTGACACAGGAACTGGGCCGGGAACCTACCGATGATGAAATAGCAAAAAAGCTGACCGTTCCTACGAGAAAAGTGGAAGAGGTGTTCCGGGCCATTCAGGACCCCATTGCATTACAGACGCCTGTGGGAGATGAGGACACGGAGCTGGAGGATTTTATCGGCGACAAGAACAGCCCGTCACCCTATACTGATGCTGAAGGCAAGGAAATATCGGGATATATAAAAAAGGTCCTTGGTACGTTGACGCCGAAGGAAGAGAAGGTAATACGGATGAGGTTCGGGATTGGTGTTGACCGGGACCATACGCTGGAAGAGGTGGGGCGGCACCTTACCATCACGAGAGAAAGGGTGCGCCAGATTGAAGCAAAGGCCCTCAGAAAACTGAAGCACCCGAGCAGGCTCAAGGCACTCAAGGCACTGGTCAGTACCTGATAATTTACAGGGTTACTTCTGGCCCCATTTTCTGCCTATGGTTACCTCATGCTCACTTTGCAACAGAACAGCCCCGGAAGTTGCGGGCTGAAGTGACACTACCTGCAACGTGCCTATGGCCCTTTCTGTCGGCTTCTCTGCAACAACAGTAAACACATCACCTACCTCGATCCCGTCATTTTCCCCTTTATCGAGAAAGATGACATTGCCTTCACCCAGAAGATAGGAATTCATGTGTGATTCTATGATATACCCCTCAATAGCGGGCTTCCGGACTGAATCGGGAATAAGCGGGGCCTCCATCTCCCTGTAGGGTAACAGTCCGTCACCTATCTGGACATCTTCAAAGGAATCAACTATTTTTGCCTTTGTTATGTTGTTGTCCTCTCCTATAACTTCAAGAATGCCGGCAACCCGGATCTGGTGGCCTATTTTTTTCCCTGTGACCGGATGCTTTACGATTTTTATGTCCCTGATGGCAAACAAACGGTTTTCATATTTGGCCTCTTCATTGAGTTTTATATACACAATGTCGTCTTTGCTGACCATCTGTTTGTCCAGCGTAGAGGACGTTATCCGGCCGATGCTCGGGAACCTGTCTGCTATCCAGCCGCTTGCAATATAAAGGTCCCTGTCGATAATATGCGTTTTCTTCAGTATCGGGGCATATTTCCAAACGGATTTGGGTTTGGATGCGGCGGTTTCCTGCTTCTTTGCTACGGGGAGCTTTTTTGCCGGGAGCGCGGGCATACGCATTAATTCTTCCCGGGACGGGATTATGATCATTCTGCCCGGATAAATAAGATCAGGGTTTTCAATATGAGGGTTTACATTCCAGAGTTTCGGCCAGAGAAAGGTGTCTTCAAGCTCGGAATCGGAAATGCCCCAGAGGGTGTCACCTTTCTCAATAATATACTCTTGCGATGCTCTGTCCTGCGCATTGAGCGTTGAACTAAACATGATGAACCCTAAAAGAAAAAAGGCAAGAAATTTTTTCATTTTTTTCACTCCCCCGGATTGTACATTCTTAATTTTAAACATATATACCCTACAATAAAGAAGTCATCAGTTTGTGTCAAGTGTCTGAATCACAAAAATTATAACGCTTCAGAGACGTCCAGGATAAAGAGATGCAGCCATCGGGCGTGCATGCATGCAGGCGGCCACCAGTCGTGTCATGTTCCGTAATGAGCATTGATCTTTATGTAGGTTTCCGTTAAATCACAGGTAAGGGCTTTTGCGGTTTCTTTGCCGGACCGGGCATCAACCGATATAAGTATTTTATTGTCTGCGAGCGTTTTGCGCGCTGCTTTGTCCCTGTTCGTGCCCATGCCCCTGCTGACCACTTTGATTTTATTCAGACTGATATCTATCTTGTTCTCGGCGACGTTTGCGCCTGAGTATCCTATTGCCGCCATGATCCTGCCCCAGTTCGGGTCCTGTCCGTACATCGCAGTTTTTACAAGCATTGAACGCGCGACCGATAATGCCATTTTCCGGGCGTCACCTTGCGACCGTGCACCTTTGACAAGTACTTCAATGAGTTTCGTTGCACCTTCACCGTCTTCGGCAATCATCTTCGAAAGGTCATAGGTTATATCATACAGTGCGCGTGTGAAATTGTTGTACGAGGGTGAACGCTTCGTGAGAGTGTTATTATTGAGTGTACCGTTTGCAAGGGCCATGACCGTATCGTTGGTGCTCATGTCATTGTCAACAGTCAACAGGTTGAAAGAACGGTTTACCGCTTCCTTCAGTGCTGCATCGAGGGCCCGATGCGTGATTGCAATATCAGTGACAATAAAGCATAACATTGTGGCCATGTCAGGGCAAATCATACCCGCGCCCTTTGCAATTCCCGCGATGGTCCCTGTTTTCTTCCCTATTTTGATTTTTTTTTGAGGCGACCTTTGCAAACCTGTCAGTGGTGAGTATGGCTGACGCGGTATCACTCATAGAGGAAGGCGAAAGTTTCCCGACCAGGGCGGGAATGGCCCTTCTTATTTTTTCCATGGGCAGGCGCCTCCCGATAATACCCGTAGATGATACGTACACCTGTTCAGGAGGGATGCCCAGTTCTTCTGCGGTCTTTCTCTGTATCTCCCGGGCATCTTTCATTCCGCCCGTGCCTGTGCAGGCGTTTGCATTGCCGCTGTTTACAATGATCGCCCGGGCCTTGTGCGATGCAATATTTTTTATGGCAAGCTTTACAGGGGCTGCCTTGATCCTGCTTGTGGTAAAGAGGCCGGCTATGACCGCCGGTTTCCCGGAATATATGAGCGCCAGGTCACGTTCCCCGGAGCGCTTTATTCCCGAGGCCATCCCGGCAAAGGTGAAGCCCGGCATAATGAAGTGACGGTCGGCAGGAGCGCGCTTCATCAGGGAGCGGCGGAAATGGACAGCAGCCCGGCTGTTTCGTCAAATCCGTACATGATGTTCATATTATGTACGGCCGTGCCGGAGGCCCCCTTTAAAAGGTTATCAATTGCACTGACAATAATCAGGGTCTGAGTCCGCGGGGAGCGGTTGTC
>JBFKMY010000292.1:0-3511 GCA_041629615.1 Thermodesulfovibrionia bacterium
CAGGAAATAAAAGATTCTGTAGGGGATGGAAGCCGCTGGGGTATTACCATTCAGTACATAGTGCAGGACGTGCCCGGCGGGCTTGCCCACGCCATTAAAACTGCTGAAGATTTTCTTGCGGATTCCTCCTTTGTGATGTATCTGGGGGATAACCTGATTGGAACGCGGATCGATCGATTTGTGAATGATTTCCACCAAAATTCTCCTGAAGCCCTGATTCTCCTTAAAGAGGTTGAAAATCCCAGGCAGTTCGGTGTTGCAGATATTACAAAGGAGGGCAAGGTGCTGAGACTTATTGAAAAACCGGATGTCCCTCCCTCTAATCTGGCCCTTGTCGGCATATATATTTTTTCTCCAAAAATACATGAGGCAATCAAGAGAATAAAGCCGTCTGGAAGGGGCGAACTGGAAATAACAGACGCCATTCAGGAACTGATTAACATGCAGTGTAATGTGGAAAGTTTTATTCTTGATATGTGGTGGCTTGATACAGGGAAAAAGGATGATATGCTTACGGCAAATGTGATTGTCCTTGATGAATGGCTTAAAGATCAAATAGATGCCCGGCTCGATGAGAAAAGCAATATACTTGGCCGTGTATCTATTGGCAAAGGTACTGTAGTCAAGGCAAGTAAAATTCGGGGGCCGGTAATAATAGGTGAAAATGCGCTCATCGAGAATTCTTTTATCGGTCCCTATACAAGTATTGGCAATAATTCAAAAATCATCAGGTCTTCGGTAGAGCATTCAGTAATAATGGATGGAAGCGAATTAAGGGACATTGAAAGACTGGAAGAGAGCCTTATCGGACGGAATGTCAGAATATTCAGGAATAGTACCATGCATAAAGCCTTGAGGCTGATGATCGGAGATGACTCTGTGGTGGAGGTGTAGTGGAGGGACTTGAGGTAAGAGAATTAGCGCTCCATGAAGACCAGAGAGGCTGGCTCGCAGAGATACTCAGGTATGATGAATCGGAATTCAAGCCTGCCATGTCCTACCTTTCCATGACCAGACCGGGCCTTCTGAGAGGGCCCCATGAGCACAGGGAGCAGACAGACTGTTTTTGTTTTGTGGGCAGGTTTAATCTGTACCTTTGGGACAACAGAAGCGCGTCGCCCACATATAAAGAATATAAAATAATAGAGACGAGCGGGGTTCCGACTCTGGCAGTAGTGCCGCCCGGCATCGTGCATGCATATAAAAATGTGGACAGCGGCGAAGGCCTTGTCATAAACCTGCCTGACAGGCTTTACAGGGGACAGGGGAAAAGGGAAGCGGTTGATGAAATACGCCATGAAGATGACCCTGCATCACCATTCAGGATAGAGGAATAATGAAACTGTTGATCACCGGCGGTGCGGGATTTATTGCGTCGAATTTCATTAAGTATATGCTCTCTGCCCATCCTGATTACCACATAATAAATTATGACAGGCTTACCTATGCCGGCAACCTGGAAAATCTCCGCGATGTTGAGTCATCAAACAGATATACGTTTGTAAAAGGTGATATCTGTGACCGGGAATTACTGGAGACTATAGAGTTTGACGGGATTATACATTTTGCTGCTGAAAGTCATGTTGACAGAAGTATCCTGGATGCGCATCCTTTTTTACAGACAAATATAATGGGCACATATACTCTCCTTGAAATAGCGCGACAGAGAGACTGTGTTTTTTTGCACGTATCAACCGATGAAGTGTACGGTTCTGCCGAGAAAGGTTTCTTTCATGAAAATTCACCTTTGATGCCGAACAGCCCCTATGCAGCGAGCAAGGCATCATCTGATCTGCTGGCAAGGTCCTACAGGGAAACCCATAATCTCAAGGTCATGATTACGCGGTGTTCAAATAACTACGGGCCCTATCAGTTCCCTGAAAAGCTGATCCCTCTGGTTATTTTAAATGCCATGCATGAAAAGCCTGTGCCGGTATATGGCGACGGGATGAACGTGCGGGACTGGATCTATGTCCTCGACCACTGCAGGGCCGTAGATGCTGTTTTTCATAAAGGGAGGCATGGGGAAGTATATAATATAGGCGCAAGAAATGAGCGGCCCAATATCGATATAATCAGGCTGATATTAAGGAAGGTTGCGCTTAAACTCAACCGGAATGAAAATGATCTCATCGACCTGATAACCTTTGTTGATGACAGAAAAGGTCATGACCGGAGGTATGCAATCGACCCCGCAAGGATTGAGCAACAGACAGGATGGAAACCGGAGATGGATTTCGACGAGGGAATTATGCGGACAATTGAATGGTATGCCGCAAATGAACAATGGTGGCAGAGCATTATCTCAGGGGAATACATGAAATATTATTCCATGCAATACGGAGAGAGGCTGAAACAGTGAAGATTGCAGTGACTGGTTCAGACGGCATGCTTGGTCATGATATCAGGAGTGCCTTTACCGATGTGGAAATTATCGCACTGACACGCAAGGATTTCGATATTACCGACCTTGATAAATCCTTCTCTGTACTAAAACACCTCAGGCCTGATTATGTAATTCATGCTGCAGCATATACGGATGTGGACGGTAGTGAACGTGATCCTGATACGGCATATCATGTTAATGGTATTGGCACGAGAAATATGACCATGGCATGCGAAGCGATCGGATGCCCGATTATTTATATAAGCTCGGATTATGTATTTGACGGTAAAAAGAAATCGCCCTATGATGAATGGGACACCCCGAATCCCATAAATAAGTATGGCCTTTCAAAATTTCTCGGTGAGAAATATGTTTCGTCTCTGACGAACTGTTTTTACATTGTAAGGACCTCATGGCTTTATGGCAAACAGGGGAATAACTTCGTTAAAACAATCAGCAGGCTCCTTGTGGAAAAAGAGGGAATAGATGTTGTGGATGATCAGGTTGGTTCGCCAACCTTTACCCGTGATCTTGCAGTGACATTAAAAGGGCTGATCGGCAAAGGATACGGGACATACCATATTACCAACTCCTCCTCCTGTTCATGGTATGAGTTTGCGACCGAAATTGCGAGACTGCATTCAAGCAGCACAAAAATAAACCGGACGACTTCGGATGCATTCGGACTTCCTGCGAAACGACCTGCCTTTTCCGTTCTCAACAATACTATCCTGAGACTTGAAGGATTACACGGCCTGAGGGACTGGAAGGAAGCACTTAAGCACTATTTAGGTCAATAGAACCAGACCCTGTTTCACTCCCCGCAACAATAATTTTTCAAAATAGCATAATGGACGCCCCCTGTATAGAGGTATTTTGAATGTTCCATAGTTGCGGGAAAACAGAGTGGATGGTTCTTACAAAATACCAACAATTTCTACCTCAAAATTGAGCGTCTTACCTGCCAGGGGATGGTTGAAATTCACTATAATTACATTATTCCTCACTTCTACAATCCTGACCGGCACAGGCTGTCCGTCACTGCCTCTGGTATATAATGTCATGCCCGCTTCGGGCATTACATCAGGGGGCAGTATATTCTTTGGGATCTCCCGTATCTCATCA
>JBFKMY010000293.1:0-3493 GCA_041629615.1 Thermodesulfovibrionia bacterium
CCGTTGCAGCAGCCGCGCTTCAGAAATTCCTTAAGGATACCGCATCTTCCTTGAAGATAGACGTGAAACTGGAACGCGCCCTTAATCCGGCTGACATGCAGTTTTATCGCGGCATTCCTGTTGAAATAGGTTTTACCGCTTCTACCAGGGAACTAAAGGACCTTCTTATAAAACTTCGGAAATCACCTTTTCTGCTTACTGTCTCTGAAATTAAAATAAGGGTTACCAATATCAGCAAGCCTGAGGACATATATACAACACTGGTGGTCACAGGTTTTATCAAGAAGACTGAAGAAAAAGAAACTGGCGGAAAAGAGGCAAGGAATGTTACGTAATTATTTTATCTTGAATCTCCTTCTCATAATAATACTGGGCGTTCTCGGCTTCAGGCTTTATAATGTTCTTGTGCAATCAGTAGAGATACCTTCAGAAGCGAGTGATTCAGATGTCAGTAAAGAGAACATCGATACCAGTCAGCGGGAAAAAGCGATAAATGAGAGCACCTATGATACCATATCCCGGCTGGACCTCTTCAGGCCTTCACGCTCGGCCCCTTTAGCGGAGAATAAAAAGGAGGAACCGTCCGCACTGAAATCTCCGCCGAAGCTCTTCGGGACGATAATTCTTAAAGAAAACACTACAGCCATCCTTGAAGATCCTGATACAAACAAAACAAAGGTATATCGAGTAAATGATTTAATTGCCGGATATAAGGTCACGGAAATACTCGAAGATAAAGTGGTGCTCTCAGGCAACGGAGATATCATTGAGGTGAAGTTGAGAGATGACAAGGGGATTAAACCGGCAGTGAGACCACGGGTCCAGCCGCGGGTGCAACAGAAGGCAACCAGTCAACGGTCTGCACCGCGGCGTCGATCACGGCCTGTACCACCGCGCCGGAGACCAACCAGGGTCACACCTCCTGCCAGCACCAGTCCCGGGAACCCGGATACTCAGGCGATTATGAATGAAGCGAACGGGGAGGAACCATAGCAATTGCAATTTTAAGGCGTTTCTATTCCAAGGGACTTGATTTTTCTGTGGAGATTGCTTCTTTCAATTTCCAGCTCTTCCGCGGTCTTTGATACATTCCAGTTGTTTTCCTGCAGTTTTTTCAGGATGAAATCTTTCTCAAAATTTTCACGAGCATCCCGTAATGTCTTAAATGCCATAACATCAGACTTCATTCCCCTGATAGGCTGGATTTCTTTCACATCGATAACTTCATCGGGATTCATGATTACAAAGCGTTCGATAGTATTTTTCAGTTCCCGTACATTTCCCGGCCAGTCATATTCCATGAGCGTTCGCAGTGTTGTCCTGCTCACTCTTTTTTTCTTTTGACCATACTGCCGGGAAAAATTTTTCAGAAAATGTTCAGCAAGGAGGGGAATATCGCTCTTTCTTTCCCTGAGGGGAGGGACATCAATCTGAACAACGTTTAATCTGAAATAGAGGTCCTCCCTGAAATTCCCTTTCTGTATCTCCTCCTCGAGGTCCTTGTTTGTCGCAGCGATAATCCTTACGTCTACTTTGATTTTTTTGCTTCCCCCGACTTTCTGGAACTCCTGCGTTTCAATTATCCTGAGCACCTTTGCCTGGGTTACAAGCGACATGTCCCCGATTTCATCAAGAAATAAAGTGCCTTCGTGCGCGAGCTCAAACTTTCCTTTTTTGCTTTCAAATGCACCGGTAAA
Organism: Thermodesulfovibrionia bacterium; assembly: GCA_041629615.1. Taxonomy (GTDB): domain Bacteria; phylum Nitrospirota; class Thermodesulfovibrionia; order UBA6902; family UBA6902; genus JBFKMY01. The sequence continues at coordinate 1,698 of JBFKMY010000293.1, forward strand.
GGACCCTTTTTCATGACCGAAGAGTTCGCTCTCAATAAGTTCATGGGGAATGGCAGCGCAATTTACTTCTATAAAACTGCTGTTTCTCCTGTCACTTCCCTCATGCAATGCCTTGGCAACGAGTTCCTTACCCGAACCGCTTTCCCCGAAAATGAGGACCCTGCCCTGAGAGGCCGCAGCTTTCGATATTTTTTCCTTCAGCTCAGTCATCCTGTGGTCGTCTCCGATTATTTCCCATTGCTCGGATATGCTGTCCCGTAACAGGGTATTTTCTTTTTCAAGCCGCTGCTTCTCGATGGCCCGTCCCGTAAGAATCAGGACCTTGTCGAGAGAGAGGGGTTTTTCCAGAAAGTCATAGGCCCCGAGTTTAATGGCGTGCACGGCCGTATCGATATTACTATGACCGGAAATCATTATAATGCATATATCTTTATTGGTTTTTCTAAGACTCTTCAGTGTTTCAATGCCGTCCATGCCCGGCATCCATACATCGAGGAGAACAACATCAGGTGACGTTTCAGCACATTGTGCAAGGGCACTTTCACCTGATGATGCGGTGATTACCCTGTGTCCTTCATCCTCGAGAATACCGCTTAATGAATCTAATATGCTCTCCTCATCATCTACTACAAGTATCGTTGCCTTTGCTGTTCTGGCCATAATTACGTTATTCTCCTGAAAATCATATCATTATACCCTATGATAGAATGAATGATCTATCCCGGAACAGGGGGGGGAATTTGATGAAAGCAAAACTGTCCCTCGTCCCTGATCTATTTCAGCCTCAGCGGAAGCTCTATAATGAACTGTGTCCCTTTCGGTTTATTGTCCTGCACGCGTATATACCCTCTGTGCTTGGATATGATACTATTCACGATTGCAAGTCCCAGTCCTGTCCCTTCCTTTTTGGTAGAAAAGTAAGGAAAGAAGAGTTTGTCCTTATCTTTTTCCATTATCCCTGAGCCATCGTCAATGACTTCTATGCGAATGAGATCCATGGCAGCATCATAGAGCGTATTCAGGGCTATTGTTTCTGATTTTGCCTGGACAGCATTATCTATGAGATTTATCAGCGCCATCTTCAGCTGTTTTTTATCGGTCTCAATGGGGGGGATTTCCGTGCTGAGGGACGGGACTATCGAAACGTCCTTTAAATTACTGTACAGATCAATGACTTCCTCGATAACTGAATTGATATTGGTGGGCTCGAGACTTATTTTTGGCATCTTGCCGAACCGGGAAAATTCGTCCACAAGGGACCTGAGACTGTTTACTTCGTGCACGATCGTCGTGGTGGATCTGACGATGACATCTCCAAAATCATCGGCTTTGTCATTCCATTTTTTTAATAGTCTTTCAGCGGAGAGACGTATCGGGGTCAAAGGGTTTTTTATTTCATGGGCAATCCTCTTTGCGACTTCCTGCCATGCAAGGGCCCTCTGGGCCATTATGATTTCAGTGAGGTTATCAAAAACCGCAAGGGTACCGACAAACTTGTCTTCCGCGTCCTTGATGATTGTTGTATATACTCTCAGGTCCAGCGGTCTGCCATTTAAATATATATGAATTTCTTTCTCCACTGCTCCAAATCCCCTTTCACTGAGATGCCTGACCATGGAAATCAGATCATCTGACTGGAGGGTTTCCAGAAGGTCCTTATAACTGCTTCCCTCGATGGCACTTCGTTCTATGCTGAGCAGAGAACAGGCTGCATTGTACACGGTGATTATTTTTCCTGTGCGGTCAATAAAAATGACGCCGGTATTGATGCTCTCAAGAATTGACTCCATCCCGAG
>JBFKMY010000294.1:0-3467 GCA_041629615.1 Thermodesulfovibrionia bacterium
GAGTGATATGAAGACAACACTGATTCTTTCCATTGTTATGCATATAAGTCTTTTCTCGGCTGCCCTTTTATTTTCAGCCGGACTGATAAAGGGCAGCCGGAACATTCCCTATGATGATGTATGGACGGTACGACTGGAAGAAGATGAAGGGCCGGCGGCCCCGATCGTCAGTGAAAAAAAACCGCTCATCACATCACTTTCAAAAACTAAAAAAACAGATACCGTGCATAGCAAAGCTGAAATTTCTGAACAGTCCCCTTTGACGGACAATAAAACAGCTCCCGGGCAGCAGCCTCGATCTGATTCAGCCGTTAAAAAAAGTGAGATGAGCGGGACGATAAAAAAACATGATGGGCCTGCGGTGTCCTTTGCTGCAGGAAACCCCGAAACAGAGGAAGTGATAATTGCTTCTGCCCCTGCGACGGAGAGTTCAAAGGGGGGCCTGCAGCATTCGGGAAAACCAGAGGGGACGATAGATCCCGGGATTATGGAAATCATTGGCAGGGCAATTGAAAGGGCAAAGACCTATCCCCTGATTGCGAGAAAGCGGGGAATGGAGGGGACCGTTTATGTACGCTTTTCCATTAATCCGGAGGGGCAGCCGCGGGAAATAGAAATATTGAAAAGTTCAGGCTTCAGGATACTGGACAGGGCCACGGTCAACATCGTGCAGCATGCGGGTCCTTATCCTCACATAGCACGAAGAATTGAAGTGCCGGTTGCGTACACATTGAAGGATTAATGAAAAAGGGAATACACATTACTCTTATAACAGGGGGGGCACGGAGCGGAAAGAGCTCGTTTGTCCTGCATGCGGTGTCTGAGATCAGTGGGCGCAAGGCATTTATCGCGACTGCAGAAGCACTGGATGAAGAAATGAAGGAGCGTATTGAAAAACACAGGGGAGAACGAGGCCGTGAATGGGACACTTTTGAGGTTCCTGTCAATATCGCTGCTGCCCTTTCAGATGTTCGGGGTAAATATGGTGCAATCGTACTTGACTGTCTGACACTATGGCTATCGAATATCCTTTTAGAGACACCGGGCCCAAAAAAGGGAGCACCGGCGATAGAAGAGCACATGAGCGGATTTCTCCATGCACTGGAGCAATATAAAAAGGGCAGAGGAAACACAGGGCAGGGCACAGGGATATTTATTGTTTCTAACGAAGTCGGGATGGGTATTGTGCCGGAAAATGACCTTGCCCGGCAATTCAGGGACCTGGCCGGGACGTTTAATCAGAGGGTCGCTGCGCTCGCCGATGAAGTATTTATGGTAACAGCAGGGATACCTGTAAAAATAAAATAGTGTCGCGTTGTTTGGATTGTCATTCCCGCAAGCAAAGCGCGTAGGGAATCCTTTTGTAATAAGATTCCGGACAAGCCGGAATGACATCTTACACATGACACGACAGTTGGGGCAAAGGGAAATGCCCCCTGCACAAAAACATTATAATTATCATGGAGGGTATTATGAATATTAAGACTGCATTGACCAGCATTACGAATACCAACGGTGTTTTTGCAGCAGAGGCGCAGAATCGCCTGGACAGTCTTACAAAACCTCAGGGAAGTCTGGGCAGGCTTGAAGAGTTTGCACGACAGCTGGTTGCCATTAGAGAGGAGCAAATGCCCGTTCTGGATAAAAAGGTTGTTTTTACTTTTGCCGGAGACCACGGTGTTGCTGAAGAAGGGGTTTCTGCATTTCCCAAAGAAGTAACGTCACAGATGGTACTGAACTTCATTAACGGAGGTGCTGGTATCAATGTTCTTGCACGGCATGCCGGTGCAGAGGTTGTTGTGGTGGATATCGGGGTCGATTATGATTTTACGGATATCGGTGCACGCGGTAACGTGCCTCTAAAGATTAAAAAGGTCATATCCGGGAGCAGGAACATGAGGAAAGGTCCGGCTTTGACTAAGGAAGAGGCAGGGCAGTGCATTCAGGTCGGGATAGACCTTGCACATGAATATGCAGGGAAGGGATATGCGATCTTTGGTACAGGAGAAATGGGCATTGCCAATACAACTCCCTCAAGTGCAATAGCATCTGTCATGACCGGGAAGCCCGTTGAAGATGTTACCGGCAGAGGCACAGGGATAAATGATGATGCATGGAAAAACAAAGTCCAGGTGATAAAAGATTCAATTGCTGTGAATGGCCCCGATCCGGCTGATCCTCTTGATGTGCTGTCAAAAGTGGGCGGTGCGGAGATAGCCGGTATTGCCGGTCTGATAATTGGTGCGGCTGCAAACAGGATTCCCGTTGTAGTTGATGGCTTCATATCAACTGCCGGAGCATTGATAGCATACGTGATTGAGCCCAGGACCAGGGATTATATGTTTGCCGCTCATATGTCGCAGGAAACAGGCCACAAGTCAATACTGGAAAAGATCGGGCTTCGTCCCATACTGGACCTTGACATGAGACTGGGGGAAGGCACAGGAGCGGCCCTTGCAATGATGGTGATTGAAGCAGGCCTCAGGATTTATAAAGAAATGGCCACCTTTGCCGATGCAGCGGTATCAAATAAGGTATAAGTTAAAAACGGGAAAGAAATGAACAGAGGGCAAAGGCGCCTGAAAAAATACTCAACCACAGCGGGCATAGTGAATAATTTTAACGGTACAGTATGAAGCGGTTATTAATGGCATTCCAGTTTTGTACCATTATTCCCCTTAAGGATATGGGTGATGTATCGGAACAGGAAATGGGAAAAAGTATAATCTATTTTCCTCTGGTGGGGTGTGCAGAGGGAATTATGATGGCAGCTGCAGCATCATTATTTATAAAAATATTCCCGGCAGAAGTCACCAATGCACTCCTGGTGCTGCTGCTGCTCATTATCAATGGAGGGCTCCACCTTGACGGACTTGCAGATACCTTTGACGGGATTGCATCAAGGGGAGACCGGGACAGGAAGCTCTCCATAATGAAGGACAGCACGGTCGGGCCGGCAGGGGTTATCGCAATAGTAATGGTGCTTTTACTCAAGTATGTTTTGCTGAATGCAGTATTTTTGCATGCAGTGATTTCTGTGTATTATGTCTCCGTTACCTTAATGCCCATTGCAGCACGGTGGGGAATGGTTCCTGCTGCCTTTTACGGTAAATCAGCACGGAATGACGGCCTGGGCAGGATATTCATAGACCACACAGGGAGCCGGGAACTGCTCATATCCACCGGACTGGCAGTCTCTCTTGCCCTGTTCATCTGCGGCCTTGCTTCCCTGTATGCTTTTTTTGCCTTTTATGTCATGTTTGCCCTGCCAGTGCTTTTTATGGTTACCTTCGGGGCGGTGCGGTTTTTCGGAAACCAGTTCGGAGGAATGACAGGCGATTCGTTCGGCGCATTGCATGAGATTGGCATCCTGCTCTTTCTGATATCAACAGTTATATGGTTACAAAAGTTTATTTAATCCGACACGGCGAGACAGAGGATGCTGATGCGCGGCGTTATAAGGGGCA
>JBFKMY010000295.1:0-3462 GCA_041629615.1 Thermodesulfovibrionia bacterium
ACGATGCATCACAACAAGCTTCGAAATATCTCAGGCAGCTTAATAAGCTGCATCCTGACGATGCCTTGATCCTTGCCCTGCTCGGAAGTGCTGTATCAATGGAAGGGAGGGACTCCATTAATATAGTAAAAAAAATGGGAAATGCCAATAAGGGCAACAACATGCTTGACCAGGCGGTGAATATGGATCCCGATAATGTGTACGTCAGAATGGTGAGGGCAAACAACAGCATTGATATCCCCAAGTTCCTCGGGAGAGGAAAATTTGCGAGGACAGACCTGCTTCACATTGAGGAGGTGATAAAAAAATCGCCGCAGGACATTAATGCGGACTTCCAGGCCCAGACATATTACAGGCTTGGTATGATTTTTGAAGAAGATGGAGATGCTTCATCGGCGACGTCTTACTTTAAAAAAGCTGTGGATACATCGCCTTCATCCGAGTGGGCAGTTAAGGCAAAAAAGAAGCTTTAATGTGCAGCGCGCTGTTCATCCGGATATATGGCGTAAGGAATGGCTGACAGGATGCGACAAAGCTAAAGCCGGTATAGCTTCTCATGGGCATAAAAGAATCAATTGATAAAAAACAAAAGATGGGGGGTACGATCAGTTATGTCATTTAAATTTATTGGAAAGAATATAGTACATCTCTTCACTGGATTGTTTTTCCTCCTCAGCCTTTCTTCGGTGAGTTACGGGGAAACAGACTATGGAGAACTGCTCAGCGTCGATGACAGGGGAACGCTTAATGCGATACTTGAGGAAACTGAGGATGTCCTTGAGAAAAATCCCCAGGACCTGGACAGTATAATACGCCGTGGAATCGCATACCATAATATAGCCCATGCAAGAGTCAAAGGGGTGGCAAAGGAGGCTGTATCATATCTTAAAAAGGCCATTAAATTATACCCCGATGATGCCCTGCTTCTTGTCCTGCAGGGCAGCTGTACCACAATGATCGGAAGGGATTCAGAGGCCATACGTGATAAAATGCGCTATGTAAACCAGGGAACGGCATTGATTGACAGTGCGGTCAGGATGGCACCTGATCACGTTACCGTCAGGATGGTAAGGGCAAACAACAGTTCCGGACTCCCCAATTTATTCAAAAGAAAAAGATTCACAAAGGAGGACTTGCTTCATATTGAAGGGATAATAAAAAAGTCCCTCAAGGACGTGAAGCCGGAATTACAGGCGCAGGTATATTACAAGCTTGGCAAGATTTATAAAAATGAAGGAGACAAGACAGCTGCAAAGTCATACTATGAAAAGGCTGCAGCAGTAATGCCTGATTCGGAATGGGGGAAGCAAGCGCGGGATGAACTGTAAGTAATTCAGATAATACGCTCGTTGCTCAAAGAACAGCAAAAACCATGAGCGGATTTTATCCTGCAGTAAGAGGGTAATGAGACAGAGGGTAGGGGGATTTGAGAACGTGGGAGAATATGTCCAATGAAATTAATAATCCAGGATCCGGCAGGACAAATCAGAGAAGTTGACGTCAACCCCGGGACGCACGGGATTGGGCGGGACGATGAAAACGCGATCGTTGTAAAGGACAGCAAGGCATCCCGGAAGCATGCCAGAATTTCATATAATCCCGATGGTATGTCTCATATAGAGGACCTCAACAGTACGAATGGCGTATATCTCAATGAGACAAAAATTCAGGGGAAGGAAGATGTCGCTGATGGAGACATAATCAGGATAGGTGACACCAGAATAGAAGTAAAAGATACTGCCTTTGGAAATGAGACCCTTCAGGGGGAGACACTCATGATGCAGGCTCCCCGTATGATCTTTCTGGACAACGTGACCAAGGTGTACCAGCTGGGCAAAGTCGAGGTAAAAGCACTCAAAGGCGTTCATCTTGAGGTGGAAGCAGGGGAGTTTATATCTGTCTGCGGCCCTTCGGGAAGCGGCAAATCAACGCTCCTTAACCTGCTGGGCTGCATCGATATACCCACCTCGGGAAAATTATCCATTCTTGGGAAGGATGTAACCAAATTCAGCGATGCTGCACTTTCAAGTCTGAGAAACAGCACTATAGGATTTATTTTCCAGAGTTTTAATCTCATACCTGTCCTTACCGCCTTTGAAAACGTTGAATATCCTTTGCTGATTCTTGGTATGACGAAAGCCAAAAGGTTCGAGAAGGTGGCCACGGTCATAAAAGAGGTTGGTCTTGAGGAATTCAGCAGACATAAGCCGGATGAACTCTCCGGTGGACAACGGCAGAGGGTAGCCATTGCCCGGGCCCTTGTTACGGAACCAAAAATGGTGCTCGCAGATGAGCCAACCGCCAACCTCGATTCTAAAACAGGCATAGAGATACTGGATCTGATGCAGAGGATGAACGAAGAGCATAAAACGACCTTTATATTTTCAACGCATGACCCCAAGATAGAAAAGTACGCAAAAAAGATATACAACATGGTGGACGGGAGATTAGAGATATGAAAGATATATTTCTGGCACTGCGTAACATATTCCGAAACAAGAGGAGAACAGCGATCACTTTTCTGGCCATCATATCCGGTTCAATAGCCATTATCGTGTTTGGGGGATACGTGGAATATTCATACTGGGGACTGCGCGAAATAGTGATAAACACCCAGCTGGGACATATCCAGCTGCACAAAAAGGGATACGCGGAAAAAGCCGTTGCCGACCCCGGTAAATATCTTATAGAGGACCCGCTTGCTGTTGAAAAGGCAATCGCTGATTTTCCGCAGGTAAAATATATGAGAATGATATCCAACAGGATCTCATTCTCCGGCCTTGTAAGTACGGGAGAAAAAACACTTGCGTGCAGAGGGATCGGCATCGATCCTGAGCGGGAACAGGAAATGAGTTATTTTGAATCCATCGTTGATGGCATGCAGCTGTCATCTGACATGGAGGAAGACTCTGGTGTCATCGGGGCCGGACTTATGAAGGCACTGGGGGCCAAGGTGGGGGACTATGTGACGCTCCTTACTACCACGATAGACGGTGTTATTAACGCGGCAGATTTCAAGGTCGTCGGTGTTGCCCAGACCGGCACAAAAGAGTATGACGAGGTGTTCATAAAACTGCCGGCCAAGTTCGTTCAGAGGATTATAAATACACAATCGGCAGAAAATATAATCGTTCTCCTGGACAAAACGGAAGATGTTGAACTGGTAGTTCCTCTCCTGAATAATGTGATTGAGGAAAAAGACCTTGATCTTGAGCTGCAGACCTGGGACAACCTGGCGGATTTTTATCATAAGGTTGTGAACCTTTATGACGGCATATTCGATGTAATGAAGGTGATCATCGGTATCATTGTCTTTTTCAGCATCGCAAATACCATGAGCATGTCGGTCTTTGAAAGGGTCAAGGAAATAGGCACGCTCAGGGCAATAGGCACGACGCGGTGGGGGATAACGAAGCTTTTCCTGATAGAAGGCGTTTTAATAGGCCTGATAGGGGGGGCACT
>JBFKMY010000296.1:0-3435 GCA_041629615.1 Thermodesulfovibrionia bacterium
TAGGGAATGTCCTACACAAGCTGGCCTGCCTGCCGAAAGACAGGACGTTATTTACAATAGAAGCCCATGCTCCACAGCATACTTCACAAGTTCGGCGGTGCTCTTCATTTCCATTTTTCCCAGAATGCGCACCTTGTACGTGCTGACGGTCTTTACACTGAGAAAAAGTTCATCGGAGATCTCGCCTATTTTTTTCCCTTTGACTATCATCAGGAATATCTGATATTCCCTGTCAGAGAGGGTCTCATGGAGAGGCTTTGACTGCTCGGGCTTTGTGTCAAAGAGCAGTTTTTCAGCAACAGAAGCATTTATGTAATGCCCCCCGGAAGACACCTTCTTCACCGCCTCCATCAGTTCACGCGAAGCCCGGGCCTTTGTCACATACCCTGCTGCACCCGCCCTGATCGCGCGGATTGCATATTCGTCTTCGGGATACATACTTAATACGAGCACCCTCAGTCCGGGTTTCAGTGTTTTAAGCTGTTTTAATGTATCAAGCCCGTTCAGGCCCGGCATGGCAATATCAAGCACCAGCAAATCAAATTCTTCCTGTGCAACTTTATCCAGCACTTCATGCCCGTTGCTTGCTTCCCCTGCCACGAATATGTCAGGGTCGTCTTCACAGATCCGCTTTATTCCTTCACGGAACATTTCATGATCATCAGCTATGAGGATCCGCGTCATGGGCCCCCTCCGTTCCATTTAATGGAATAATTACTTTCACCTCAGTCCCGTGCCCCGGAGAACCGGAGATAGTGGCAGTCCCGCCCAGAATACGGGCACGCTCCCGTATCCCTATAAGTCCTACCGATTCCGGGCTTGAGATCTGGTCCTCTGAAATTCCTTTGCCGTTGTCTTTTACTTCAAGCGCCAGCCCCTGTTCCGTTTTTTTCAAAATAACCAGTACGTTCGTTGCGTCAGCGTGGCGGATGATATTGGTCATTGCTTCCTGAAAAATTCGAAAGAGGGCTATTGCACTGTTATGATCAAGCGTGATGTGATCATGGTCAATGGTAATATCGTATTTGACCCCTGTCCGCGTGCGGTATTTATCTATCTGCCATTTAATGGCCTCGGCAAGACCGAGGTGATCAAGGACCCCCGGGGTAAGTTCCGATGATATCCTCTGTACTGTTTGCACGGTAGAGTCAATTAAATCCGACATTGCCCGTGTTCTCTGTACCAGCGCATGAACATCAAGGGATTCACTGCTGTGCGACAACCGGTTCCCCAGCCATGACAGGTCGAGACTTAATGTTGTCAATGCGTGACCCAGTTCATCATGTATCTGTCTGGATATTCTCTTTTTTTCTTCCTCCCGTGCTGATTCCAGATATGCAGAAAGTCTGCGCAGCTCTTCCTGTGACTTCTTTAACTCCTCTACTCTTCTGCGCTCTGTTAAATCCCGCGCGATTGTTCTGGTTTTTATCAAGTCACCGCCCTCATCTACCTCGGTTGATATGTTTAAACTCGCCGAAAAAGTCGACCCGTCTTTCCTGATAAATTCCCTTTCCACGTCCGGATGGACCCTCCTGTCTTTTAAGGCGGGAAATTCTTTCTCGTGAATTGCCTTTGCTTTTGCTGTAAAAAATTCCGATAAGGGTCTGCCGATTATGGCTTCCTTGCTGTACCCCAGCATCCGTGCTCCTGTTTCATTGCAGTCAATGATGATGCCCTCCTTATCAACTGAATGATACATATCAGGCGCATTCTCATACAGGTCGCGATACCTCTCCTCAGAGTCGCGGAGCGCCCTTTCCATTTTCTTCCGGTAGGAAATGACCGTGAGGAGGGCAATGATGGTCAGCATAAGAGACGTAATCGTAAACACTGTGGTATGAACAAGCGTCTTGTGCCTGGAATACAAGGTGTCAGGCTGGTTGATAATAATGCTGCCTTCAGGCAGGTCAGCCTCGTTGAGGTTAAAAAGCTTAAGCTGTCCATAGTCAAACATATAGCTGTTTGGACTGTCCCTCACAACAGGAATTGTTTCGACCCTTTCTCCTGCCAGAATGCGGAGCGCTATCTGGGCAGCAGTCTTTCCCTGTTGATATCCGCTCGTCAGCATTCCTCCAACAATGCCCTTTCCCAGATACGTGTCCCAGAAACTGTATATGGGGACGCTTGATTCACTGTAAATATGGGCAAGGCTCTCTTCATAGGGGAAAAACTGGCCTGATTTGTCCCTCGTGACTACCGATAATAATATAATGCTGCTGCGGGGAAGCTTCCACACTCTTTCTTTGAGCTCCTCGATATAAAAGTCTTCAATAAATACAAAATCCACCCTGTCCTCAAACAGCGGGGCGATTTCAAGGACCTCACTTTTTACGGCAATGCCGGTCGTGGTTGTATCGTTAATAAATACAACCTCCTTAATATCTGGGTGCAGCTTCAGGGCGATCTCCAGCGTGCTTTTTATATCAATTTCTTCTACGATGCCGGTAAATAAACCGTAATCTTTCAGCATCAATTCACTGAAGTTATTTATGCCGCAAAAGACGACCGGCGTTTCCGGGAACAGGTCCTTGTGATAGTGACGGAGAAACTCGAAGGCAGTATTATCACTTGCGATCACCACGTCAAATCTGATTCCCTGAAATTTAAAATTCAATACCTCACGCACCTTCTGTATATATTCAGGGCTGTAGTATCTTTTGGAATCCATGTACTCATAATGAAGCTCGATGTTTCTGCCTTCAGTGCCGAGAACTGAATCAATGCCTTTCACGACGCTGTCGGTCCAGCTCAGCCCCTTGTGATATGAGTTGAGTACAAGAATACGCTTTTCCTGCTCTGCTTCGGCATGCACGACTGCCCCGGCAAGAGACAGCATGATCAATACTGCGATTATGAAGGCCGCAATGTTCCTGAGGAATGAATGCAGTGAAGAGTGATTGTTTTTTCTCCTCATTCTTATGGCATTGCCGATGCTCAATCGCATGGTGAACAAGGCCCTCAGGTTATTGTTATATTGTATGAGACAACATTTGATTATACTATGAATGCGCATCTTTGTAGATTCTTCCGGTGTCATATAAGGAACATGCGCGTGTCCCTTTTGCTATTATTTTCTTTGATTTTGATTCAATATTTTATATCGTGATATAGTTACGCCAGGGGGAAGAACAATGGTGCACGTCCCAAGTCCGAGTTACAGCACCACCATCAGGATGGAGATCGACAACCGTGTCGGCATGTTCGCATAGAATGCCACCGCTCTCGGTCAGGCGGGCGCGGACCTTGGCTCCATCGATATCGTGCGTGTTGGCAAGGGGAAGTTCCCCTATTCGACCGTAAATGTTACGGTCTCGATAACACTCTCATATGCATCCTGCAGTTCAATTTTCCACGCACCGGTAAGGCCCCCCAGCTGTTTGCTTGAATAGGTCCTCCATCGCTCGCCCTGCCTGAGCAAAAGGGCGACCCTTGCCA
>JBFKMY010000297.1:0-3423 GCA_041629615.1 Thermodesulfovibrionia bacterium
AACGGGGATCCTATCGAGCTTTCTTGATAATGCTCCTACGTACCTTACCTTTTTCAGTACGCTCCTGGGGAAATTTTATGCAGGAACAGAAGCGCATGAAGCAGTGGAATTATTAATACATGAGAACGCTATCTATCTCAAAGCAATTTCTGCGGCAGCAGTATTTTTTGGCGCAAATACCTATATCGCCAATGCACCGAACTTCATGGTCCGGTCAATTGCAGAAGAAACGGGAACCCCCATGCCCAGCTTCTTCGGCTATATGATAAAATATTCCATACCGGTACTGATACCGTGCTTTATACTTGTTACATTAATCTTTTATTGGTGAGGGGATAGTACCATGCCTGTAGAAAGAATTCTTTTCCCTACAAAATTCAGAGAGCTTTCTTTTAATTCCCTTGAGCAGCTCTTTGTCCTGAAAAAAGCCGGACTGAAAGAAATCGTTTTATGCCATGTGATTCGCAGGGAAGATGTGGGGTTTGTCCCTTTTGGAGGGTATCTGAAGGAGGAAGAGGAAAAACTGAGGGAAGAGGCGAGGATCCGATTTGAGGACTGGCAGAAATCCATTGCCGAAAAAAATATTGATAGTAAAATTCTTATTAAGGTGGGTGAGCCTGTTCCCCAGATCCTTCATGCTGCCGAAGATGAAAAGGTTGACATGATCATAGTGGGAAAAAAGAAAAAAACAATAGAGATCCCCTTTGCCGGTTCCAATACCCTTGAAATCATTACACGAAGCCGGGTCCCCTGTCTTGTGAGCAAATACATGGTAAGTTATGAAGCAGGGGGTGAGCATCACGAACAGGTAAATGACCGTATCTTTGAGAGGCCCATGATTATCACTGACTGGTCCGAACCATCTCTGAGAGCCATGGATTTTCTCAAATCATTGCAAGATGTTATTGAAGAGGCCCTTGTCTTTCATGACATAGATCTGGAACTGGAGCAAAATAAATATGTTAAAGATCTGGATCAGTTGAAGAAGGTGAGCATGGAAAAACTCGGAGCATTCTGTGATGAGCTTGAACAAGAGGGGGCTGCCTGTGAAACTCATCTGGGAGCAGGAAAAATCCTTGATGAAATCCTGCGTATATCCCGTGACAGAAAGGCCAGCATGATTATTATGGGAACCAGCGGGAAAGGGAGGTTGAGTGAATTTATTCACGGTAGTGTTTCTCATGAGGTTGTCAAGGCCTCTGAACTGCCTACCCTGTTAGTACAATAATTATTTATCAATGTATTTTAGCTGGTTATCGATTGCTGTTAATTCAGGAGATAGGTCTTATGGAATGATACAATATAAATAAGTCAGATGTGTGCCGCATCCATTTCTCTGAAGAAAATCTCTTAAATCAGGAAGGTGGGCCATGAAAGTATTAATCATAAGCGCAGACAACTTTGAAGACTCAGAACTCCTCGTTCCCTATTACAGGATGCTTGAAGAAGGACATGATGTTGATATAGCATCCATGAAAAAAGGAAAGATCAGGGGCAAAAAGGGATACGAAGTTGAAGCAAACAAGGCAATCAGAGATGTTGATTCCGGAGCGTATGACTTTCTCATACTCCCGGGCGGCAAGGCCCCGGGAGAGATCAGGAAAGAGCAAAAGGCCCTTGAAATAGCGAGAGACTTCTTTGGTAAAAACAAACCGGTCGCCACAATCTGCCACGGTCCGCAGACATTGATCTCTGCCGGGCTTATGAAAGGAAGACACGCCACCTGTTATCGCTCAGTGGCTCCGGAGATGAAGGAAGCGGGGGCCATGTACGAAGATAAAGAGGTGATTGTTGACGGTAATTTAATCACCTCCCGCCAGCCCTCGGACCTCCCGGCTTTCATGAGGGAGATCATGAAGAAGATAAAGGAGTAATTGTGACGGGCATCTGCCCCGCGTAAGGAATTGACTCCGGTTCTTCTTGCAGGTTTGATATAATCATAAAAGTGAAGTTTACGGATACAATTGAAAAATTGAAGTTGCTGTCTGATGATTCCCGGTATGACCTTGCGTGCGCCTGCGGCACGGGCAGGGATGACCGGCGGAAGAGGGGGGATAACGGTAAATGGCTTTACCCGGTGTCTTTGCCGCAGGGCGGATATTCTGTGATCCTGAAAACGCTTCTCTCCAATGCATGTGTAAATGACTGCAAGTACTGTCCTCTCCGCTCTGAATCGAATGTGCGGCGCTGTACCCTCCGGCCTGAAGAAGTTGCCAGTCTGTTTATGGAATATCAAAGAAGGAAAAATGTGTTCGGACTGTTTCTGAGTTCCGGAGTCATCAACAATGCCGACTATACCATGGATAAGATTAATGCTGTTGCCCGGCTGCTCCGGAGCAGGCATCATTACAGGGGATACATCCATTTGAAGATTATACCCGGGGCGTCTGATGCCGCTATCGAGGAGTCGATTTCTCTTGCAAGCGCAGTCTCGCTGAATATAGAAACTCCCGGGAAGAAACACTTTGCTGCACTTTCCCATAAGAAGGATTTTGACAGGGACATAGTACACCCTCTGAAACTCATGACCAGACTTACCGGAAGGGGAATGAAACATTCAAAAGTAAAATGCACAACACAGTTTATTGTAGGGGCTTCCGATGAAAATGACTCTGAGATTATTCACTACATGACCGGATTGTATGACCGTCTTAAATATAACAGGATATACTTCTCTGCATACCAGAAGGGCCTGGGTGATCCTGCAATACCCGGGGAGCAGCAGTTCCTCTCTCTCCCGGAAGACCGCTTTATGCGTGAACACCGTTTATACCAGGTTGATTTCCTGATGCGCAAATACGGCTTTAGGGGAAATGATATTCCTGTTGACAAGAACAATAACCTCAGGCTGGACAAAGACCCGAAACAGGTCTGGGCTGACAGTCATCCGGAGTTTTATCCTGTCCGGATCAATACATCGGATAAAGAGGAAATGCTGAGAGTTCCCGGGCTGGGGCCTGTCTCGGTCAACCGGATTGTGAAGGTGAGGAGTGAAGGGAAGATCAGCAGGATTGAGGATCTGGGGATTAAGGGGAAGAGGCTGGAGAAGGTTAAGAGGTATGTTGTTGTTGAGTAAGCCCTTTTTTAACCTGTTATGCTTACCCCATATGTCTTTTGATTTTACTGATCACAGCTCAATAATAATTGCAGCGGGAGTAAACAGTTCTGAAGCAGATGATGCACGCATACATGTTGTTCGGTCTTTTGAAAACCCCGTGAAAAGGTGAATCCCGAGGGCATTCAAAATGGATTTCCGATAATGTATGTTTTCACCAGTATTTATGAATTGATACAATGCGAGATGAGCCAGTAAACAAAGAGCATCATAAATGTAACGATCTATTTTATATATCGGTAATGTAATTATTTCAAGTCTAAAGTTTCACGCCTGCTATTAACAACGGAATAGCATTCTGACGGCCA
>JBFKMY010000298.1:0-3404 GCA_041629615.1 Thermodesulfovibrionia bacterium
ACATGATTATATTTCTTTTCGAGCCGGTAGTAATCATAATCTTCAAATACCTTTGTAGTAGGGAGTCCCCTGTAAAATGCAGTGGCCGAGCTTTCACCTACTGTTATCGGGGTATCAGTCACAATCTCTCTTATAAATTCGATAACCGCCTCAATTGCCTCAACGTTCGTGTTCGCGAAATCAGGTGTAAGGGCCACGAGATTGGGTTTGATAAGGATGTTTTGTGCATTCCTGATGTGCTCAAGATCTTCTCTGATCAATGTGAGACACTTTTTAATATTTTCTTTTCTCTCCTCTCCTCTGATCAACGCCACTTTCTTTTTGCTGCTCATAACAACCCCCGATATTTTGAGAAGTCAGCTCGTGAGTAGTCACTAGTAAGGGGGAAAGTCTTAGAGGCTATTCCGGGATTACTCACTATTGACTACTGTCTACTAGCTGCTTGCTTCTGACTACATTAAAACGCACTTTTGCTTTTAAAATACTCAAATGATCCGTCATTTGCCCATGCGTCCAGCAGGGACGGTTCTTTCAGCTGCAGTCCGCGATAGCGGGGAACCGCGACGTACTGGACCTTAAAATCCTTTAATCCGGTCATATCGCCCCATAGTTTCTCAAACTGGGCTACAGGATAAATGTCTTCCTGTCCGCTTCCCCAGACGTAACTGACGTTTTTTATTGTTACATATGCAGGAATTCTTTTTTCAACCGAGTATAATGCATCAAGTATTTCCTTCTGCTTTTCAGAATTGTCGAGCGCTTTCAGCAGCAGGTCTCTGTCCAGTCCAAAGAAATCCAGCAGTGAGTCAATGGTTATCCAGCTGGTCAGAGTATTATAATAACTTAATCTGTATTCATCTGCCTCGCAGGGCAGGGCGAGGCCCTCTATAAGTTGTATATGACCTTCAATCTTTGCAAGACCTCCGCCCGCATCTTCTATCCTCCTTGGTGTAACCTCAAAGGTCATTGATGATCCCCCGGCAATGTGCATTCCAAGCAGAGCAGGATCAACAGAGGCTCCGAGCGTATCAATATTATGGCAGAAGAGGTAGGCGAGGTTTTCATGTTTCAACATTAACCTTGCAAGGACGCCGTTTTTTAAAAGGTTAGGGACCTCATACCAGTGGCCCGGGGGATTGAATCTCAGAATATGCCTGTTTTCAGAATAATTCTCTCCTTCTCCTTTGGACTTTGCCCACTCTATTAATGCCCTGTGTGCATCATCCTGAACCTTCTGTGCGGTGTCATCCATTTTCTGCCGGAGCTGTTCTTCCCAATAGAACCTGAGATCACGTTCCATGGGATACACCCTGTGTCCGATGGATTTCGCGGGCGAGAGATATATCTGCCCCTCATAATTGAAGTAATTAAAATTAACGAGATACTTCGTTATTGCATGATGGGTAAGGTAGCTTGTCGTAAAGACATGGGGCATCATGCAGCCCGATAAATGGCCCGTTTTTCTGCTCCCCGCAAGATGGCTTTCAATGAAAGACCGGTATTTCCCCTCTATTTTTACAAAGGGATGTATCGGTTTGACAACAGCAGCGCCACGGGTCCATCTGCTCCCCATACCGCCTGCAAAGGTGATAACTGCAACTTCGTCCTTCTTTAGTGAATCTATTCCCGGCGCATAATATTCATTGCCGGATTTTCCTTTTTCAAAGTGCAGGATATCATTATACCCGACATCCTGAATATCCGTTGACGCAGGAAGACGGTTTCTGGCCAGACTGATTTCACCCCTTATTAATAACGTTTTCATATGTTCGTGTGCCCTTTTATCAAAGCCATATTTGTCCCTGATTTCCATTTCATTCAATGCATCATCAACTGCCCCTGTAATTCTGCCCTTATGAAGGAGGGGATGGTTATTCCGGCTGATTTCTGATCCAGAGGGATCGATATCAGACAGAGTATCCATATCAGGGAGTATGGCATCTTCTCCTGTCAATAAAAGAGCAACAATCCCGTCATGATTCATTTCAAAATCATACACGAGAGGATCAATGATGAAGGGGAAAGAGGAAGAGTAACGCTGTTTCAGTTCCATCATGATATCAGCAATTCTTTTTTTGACTCCATCTCTTACAGCAGGATCTACAATAAAGGCCATTCCGCCGCCGGACATTCCTCCCAGCATCAAAAAGCCCCAGTAGTCTTCTTTATATTCTTCCTTCATTCTATTGATAAGGTCTTCCGTAAATGCGTTATTCACCCAGGGAATGACCTTTTGTGTGGATTCTTCCCAGTCGTCTGATGTGAGCCTGCCAAGCTCTTTCATATTTCCCGTTTTGAGCGCAGCAACAATTTTATCAAAGAGCTGTATGCCTCTTATTCTTGCTTTCCATTCTTTTTCATATTTAAGAAGATATTTTTCAGTTACCATTTCCAGAACCGGGCCGACATCCTGGGAAATGCCCCCGTGGACCAGGACAAGGGAGTTGAGTATCCTCTCTTCAACTTGAGCGGGTATATCATCGCTTGAGAATACAGTGTGCTCGGGGAGCAGACAACCGCGGCTGACTCCGAATTCAGGATGCCCTTCTTCAGCACGCTTTCCCGTGATTATCTTAATGCCGGGCCACATTCCCCCTGAATCCTGCCACCCTCCGCCGGAACCGCCGAGCCATTCCCCGAGAATGGCCCGCGAAGCTACTGTCCTTCTGTCCTTTTCATCGAGTCTGCCAGTCTGGTTTATTACCTGTCCGCTGAACCTCATTAAGCGTGTAATGATCGCTGAAAGGAGTGCTGTACTGACAGCCAGACGGGACCCTTTTGGAATACCGTTGACCCTCGTTACGACCTCTATTCCGCCTGTTTTCTTAAGGAGTTTACTCAATATATCTTTCAGAGCGATATCTTTATTTTCAAAACAGGGGGGTACTATTCCCGAAGCAACAACCCCTGCTTTGAGCAGGGACAGGTAATCATTTCCAAAGTTGAAGAGCTCCTGCAATGAGGATATTTTTTTTGATGCCCGTAAATCGACCGAGCGCAGGGAAATAACAGGCTCTTCAATAAAACGGCAGTAACATTCGCACGGCGGGAGGATTGAATTGTTACTTCCATGAACCCTTAAATTAACGGAAAGGTTGACGACCCTCGCACCTTCGGGAAAGTCCATACCAAGGAAAAAAATATCCGACCATCCACTGTGTGAAGGATCAATCCTTACCGGTGAAGCATCCATGCCCACAGGATAGAAACCAGTCCCAGTATCGGGAATTGTTAAATCTGCCGGGACTGAAAAAGGGTAATCATCAATACCTTCGATAGTATAAAGATACCTGTTTTCATCGCAGTGGCTTATTGACAACTTGACCTGTTCAAGAAGATATTTAAAGGACAGTCTGTAATAGGAATCTGCTATCGCACTGAACAGGGCACTATTATTGTCGTCG
>JBFKMY010000299.1:0-3399 GCA_041629615.1 Thermodesulfovibrionia bacterium
GATAATGTTCGCATGGGTTCATTATAAGATATCAATGAACAATAGGCCATACCGCAGGGGCATGGCGCGCCATGCCCCTGCAGAAGGGACAACACGGATAAATTTAATGCCACACACTATTGACAGTGTCCTTAATGCATGATATATGTTAAAAAAGGCATCAAATAGGCCTGGTTACAGCTATTATCGGTGCAATCGGATGATTGCATATCACGTAGTCTCTAATAAGAGCATAATTATTAAAAAGAGAGGAGATCAAGGCGATGAATTTGAAATTAACGAATCTGGAGGCGGTTGCTGTAATGACCTCACTGCAGCATTACCTTAAGGAAGTAGAAAAGATGGGGACAGAAAAAGGCGTTGAGACGGAGAAAAAGACCGTCAGGGGGCTTATCAGTAAAATAGAATCCATGCCTGCCGGAGAAGTTCAGTAGACGACCTGCTGAGTATGAGGCATGGGTATCCGGGAGGTTGCCTGTATAACTTAGCTATAGCGGTGTTATACTACTTCCCTTATGGCTGATTATCGTGTGAAAACAGAGTGCGGGCTGATTGATTATCTGACGGATATCGGGTATACGCGGACCAAGGCCAGGCAGTTGATGAAACACAGGGCCGTTACAGTGAATGGAATTGAGGCACAGGGCCTGGATCATCTTTTGCATAAAGGATATACGGTTGCAGTCAGGAAAGACAGGAACTCATCAAAAGTAGCACCGTCCTTTGGAATCAATATTATTTATGAGGATGATGAGCTCATTGTTATAGAAAAGCCGGCAGGCCTGTTGACTATCGCCTCGGAGACAGAAAAGACAAAGACTGCCTATTACCAGTTGAATGAATTTCTCAAATTGCGGACTCCGCGGACAGGGGAGAGGATATTTATCGTACACCGGCTGGACCGGGACACATCAGGCCTGATCGTTTTTGCAAAGAATGAGAAGGTAAAAAGGACACTGCAGGAAGGCTGGAAAGAGGTTGAGAAACGGTATTACGCGATTGTTGAGGGTGTCCCCCTGAAGAAACAGGACGAGATCCGGAGCCGGCTGAGTGAGTCGAAGTCTTTTAAGGTCTACAGTGACCGGCATTCGGACGGGGCAAAACTCTCGAATACAAAATACCGGGTCGTCAAGACCGGGCGGGATTATTCCCTTCTCGATATAATCCTTGAAACGGGAAGAAAGAACCAGATACGCGTCCATCTTTCGGACGTCGGCCATCCTGTTGCGGGCGATAAAAAATACAGGGCAAAAACAGATCCGCTCGGCCGGCTCGGGCTGCATTCATATCGTCTCATGTTTAAACACCCGGTGAGCGGGGCCCCCTTGCGTTTCGAGAGTAAATTGCCGCGCGGGTTTGACAGACTTATTAAGGAGTAGGCCCCGGTCTTTCAGCGTTCCCTTCTTTTATCAGGTGCTTCTTTAACAACTCCTGAAAAAAATCGTTTTTTTCACATGTCTCCCTCCAGTCGCATTCCGAGCAGGAGAGGGAATACCATTCAGGGAAGATGTTGCGCACCATGGCCCGCAGTTTGTCCCATCCTGTCCGTCCTGTATCCGGCAGTTTCAGGAGCTCCAGTGCCTTTTCGTCCATTTCCCGGATATCCGCATCAGCATCTTTTGTGTAATAACATCTTCCCTCTCTGAGATGCAGACAGGATGTGCAGACATCATCAGCTCCGGATGTTATTGTTACATCCTCATCATCTGTCCGGGTCATTATTGTGCGCAGGTTTCTTATAAAGGCCTCATCATACCCTTTTCCGGTAAAGAAGTGCAGACAAACAAGGTGGTGTCCTCTGAGTGTAGGCATAAATTAAGTATACAAATTTGCCCATATTTTTATTGCCATATGCTATTCTGAGAAATCTGTTTCAGGATTGTACTCATTTAACACGCTGACACTCAACGAGCATTTGTTGCTGCCGGGTCATAGGCAATCTCGAGGAGATCAATGAAATGAATTCACATGAAATACCCGATGAAGTAGTATTTAATTTTTGCACAACGATCCTTCCTGATTACCGTAGGATCATGAAGAACCTTGATGCACTCGATCAGGAGCTGTCTTCCCATCAAATGGCCCTGCATCTTATGGAACTGGGGAGAGAGCAGATGTCAGGGGTCGATGATCCGGGTGAGCAGGACGTTGAGTTCATGAGTGGATATGTTGAGTCACTGGATTATGATAATGCGGAGGAAGCTTTTTTTAACGCATTTGTCGGCGGGTGCGTTATGGGGCTGGTTATCATAAAAGAAGTTGCCCGGGAGGATTTCGGCAGGGCGCTCCGTTTGATAGAGGATTTTGCTCATAAGGAATTTAACAGCGGGGCCGTTTAAATCTATGGAAGAACCTGAATTTGAGCAGTTTGGAATTACAAAAGAACAGTTTGATTCCCTGTACGCAAAAAAAAATAAAATACGGAATTACACGTTCGGGATAAGTTCGGGAGCCGGCATCCTTGCAGGATGTATCTATGGTATATATCTGTCAAGAAATGTTTATGAAACGGTATTATTTATTCTGTTCTTCGGGTGTTTCCTCGGCAGTCTGTTCGGGGCAATTTTCACTATTACTATAGTCAGAGTCTATGTTCTCCTCCTGTATATCACTTCGCCGGTCTACAGACGAAGCAGACAGTATCTCTCTATGAAGTCTAAGGTGGAATCAGGGCGTTGAAATAATTGAATCGGGGCAGCGCCCCATTTCCAATAACTCAATATATTTTATTCTTTATCTTTACATCAGAGAAGGTTATAATGCATTCAATAATTTCAATTTCCTGAAAAAGGAGGTGAAACAGGGATGGGAGATAAGGGTGGCAAGAAGGACAAGGCAAAATCTGCAAAACAGGCGAAAACAAAAAAAGACGCAAAAAAGAAAAAATAAGGAAACAGTTCACTGACAGACTGTTTCAGTAAGAATTTTGGAAGTTTTTGCAGTCCGGGAGGCCGCATGGATTTTTAATCGTTGCGGCCTTCTCTTGCACTATTTAATAGTATTATGGATGGAAAACAAAGATCGAATATAAAGCACGGCCTTAAAGTCAGGGTAGTCTTAAAAGAAGACCGGAAAAGCGGTGAATTAACTGAAGGAATTGTTAAAGATATCCTGACAAAGTCTCCTTCGCATCCTCATGGCATAAAAGTAAGATTAACAAGTGGAGATGTAGGACGAGTCAAAGAGATTGCAGACGACACCATTCGCTGATCTCCGGTGTGATTTAATTTTGCTGTTTTATAAGGTAAAGAAATATTTTATAGATGAACGGGCGCTCCCTGAAGTTATTATTGCAGTTATCAGTTATCCTGTCTGAGTATATCGCTTTACCCTGATGATGCGATTCTAGCTTGAATCTTATTGATTTTAACTTCATCGATGGCTTTTATCGACATGGCA
>JBFKMY010000300.1:0-3390 GCA_041629615.1 Thermodesulfovibrionia bacterium
AGCGGATTATAGCAAAATATAAGGCTAAGTGAGTACTTCATTTTTTAAAAAAAGAGGGTGCAGACATGTATAACGGGACAAAAACCACGAAAGACGGGTTTGGACGAATAGGGATTATCCTCTTGCTGCCTTTCATTGTGCTTGTTCTGGCCTACGGGGCCTATAAACTCTTTCTGGTTCCTGATCCGGTGGTTCACGGGATAGAGGCCTTTACCTTTTTGCCTGCTGAAAAAACCGTAAAACTGGACTCTGAAAATATAAGATCGATCGAGATAAACATTTATCAGGACGGAAAGACAATAGAGGTGTTGAAAGAAGTCCCTGATACCGGCGAAAAAGTATATTCATTGGACCTCAGGCCAAAGGAGCTTGGCTTGACTGACGGCAAGGCCATCGTAAGCATAACGGCAAAATCGGGAATGTTAAAAAAGATTCAGCATGATATTGAATCAGTCATTGATACAATACCCCCAGTTCTCAGAATTATAAAGTCACCGTCCGTCATACATCTGGGGAGTTCCGGGTTTACTGTACTCAGGGCCGGGGGAGAGGAGTCGGTGTTTATTACGCTTGTTGACAAGGATCAGCCCGGGGAAGATAACGTATTCAGGGCATTTAAAGTTTCACCCGGAGACGGAGGAGAGGCTGATGGCACACGGGGAAGCGCCAGGAGGGACATCGAGGCTACCTATTATGCTTTTTTCCCGGCACCCTTTGAAAGCGGGGAGAGGAGTACATTCTATGCTGTTGCAACGGATACTGCGGGCAATCGAAACATCCAGGCCCTCCCTGTACGTCTGAAGATGGAAAAATATAATTCCTCTTCAATTAACATTGATGACGGGTTCATCAACAGGGTCATATCGCCGCTGCTGAATGCGACCCATATCCCTGACCCTGCAGCTGCGTTCAAAGAGGTGAACGAAGAGTGGAGACAGCAGAGCCTCCTGCAGTTAATCGACATTGCTAAACAGACAGAGCCACGGATCCTTTGGAAGGGGCGTTTTTTACAATTAAAAAACAGCAAGGTAATGGCAACGTACGGAGACAGGAGGACCTATCTTTATAAAGGAAACCCCATCAGCAAGAGCGCTCATCTCGGGTATGATCTTGCGTCCTATGCACAGGCCCCGGTCGATGCTGCCAACGCGGGGATCGTGAGGTATGCCGGTAACCTCAGCATATATGGGAATACGGTGATCATCGATCACGGGCTTGGACTTATGACTCTTTACGGGCACTTATCGACAATTAACGTGAATGTCGGGCAGGAAGTGTCACAGGGGGAAATTATTGCGCATACGGGCGCCACCGGTCTTGCCGGCGGTGACCATCTCCATTTTAGCATGCTTATTCACGGGTATGAGATATCTCCCTTATACTGGTGGGATGCTAACTGGGTCAGGGTGAATGTGACTGATTTATTGAACTAAATCAGAAATTAATAATACCGTATAAGAAAATTTAATAGACAAATCACAAAAGAGGATATACAATCAATTAAATAAAGAAATGAAGAGGTAATGAATATTATGGACCGTCAAGTAACAAGAAATGAAGTGCCCTCGTATGAGATCGTGGAAGAGAAAATCAGAGAGATAGATGGATCGATTATAGTGCTGCGTATCTTCTACATTTTCATGCAGATTGCCTATAAGTTTCAGCTTATCAAGAATGATCAGTTATGCACTGTTGAAATCCCGCGAAAGCTCCTCGAGGGATTAAAAGCCAGAAATCCAATATTGGAAGAAAGGCTGGCAGAAATACTGGATTCGTCTCTCCAGCATTCAGATTGCTGGGTCAAGGTCTGACAGGACATTCGTTTATTCGTATCTGACACACATGTTGCCGCCCTGTTCTTTTGCCTGGGAGAGGGCGTTCTCTGTCTGACTGATCAAATCTTCAATGCCGATGAGACGGGTACCGTAGGCGAAGGTGGCAGTGATTCCCATACTGACCGTGCGCGATATGTTCTGGTGCGTCCCGGAATCTTTTTTAATAACCGGAAAGGAATTCGTCTCAAATCCCCTGCGTATTCTTTCGGCGACTATGTATGCCATGGTCAGGTCCGATTCAGGCAGAACAACGACAAATTCTTCCCCGCCATATCTGAATGCCCGGTCAAATTTCCGGGTGTTTTCTTTTATAAGGGTGCCGACATAGGACAGCATGGTATCACCTGCCTGATGACCGTAAGCGTCATTAAAGCTCCTGAAATCATCTATGTCTATCATTATGACCGCAATCGGACGGTCATATCTCTGACAGCGCGCAATTTCATCTTCCAGCACTGTTATAAGATGCTCCCGGTTGAACAGGGTAGTAAGTTTATCGGTGATCATGAGTTCCCGGATTTGCTCTTCCCTGTTTCTGAGCTCTTCCAAAGCTGAATTCAGCTCCTGATGTATATTCTCAATATGCTGCCTGCCGTTTAAAATTATTTGGTCCTGTTCAGTTATCAACAATGACATCATGGTGATGAATTCCCCGATTTCTTCGACTGTTGCCGGGCAGTCCTTCGTTTCCCGGAAGTTCTGCATACGATGATGTGAAAAAGGGACGTACCCGTTTGCAATGATTTTTTCAAACAGGGGGATTATTTCTTTTTGCAGCCGTGATAGGAGGATATTCAGTGTTTCCTTTTGTTCCGATGCCATTGGTTACGGGAAAACTCCTTCGGAAAAATATTGCCACAGTACAAACATTTCCTGTGATTAATACACGGGCCACATGTCCCGTGACTATCACTATTGAATACTGATTCTATCGGTAAAATAACTTTAAAAGTTTAGCAATTAATACTGTCAGGCAAATAATACGTACTGTATAACTGTCCCGGTCGTCATTTGGGGCCATCGGAGTATCATGCAAAAAAGTGCGCCTGTGCTGAAATCCTCTTTAGTATTGAGGAGTATGACCCATGTCATAGATTTATGCACATTATGTGTACTACTATATAAACAGAAAAGGAGCAAGAATGTTTAAAAATGAATGCCCCGGCAGTAAGGACATAAAACAGCCTAAACCGGAAGATATTAAATGTCGTCATTGCGGCGCAGAAGTTGAAATATGGAGCGATGAGACAGAAACAAAATGTAAAGCCTGCGGAAAGATGAATTCACGCCTCATCGGTCCAACCTGCCTTGACTGGTGCGCCTTTGCGAAAGAGTGTGTAGGCGAGGATAAATATAAAAGAATTAAAGCCGGCTCCAGCAGCAGGAATTGATTTTCTGTCCCTTTACCCCCGTTCCGCTGCACCATGACAATGGGGCATCGAGTCGGATCATGTTTTTTCTTCTGTCTTCTTTTTCTTCCTGTGAAGAATCCTTGACGCCCATATCCCGGTCTCATACAATATCACGATGGGAACTGCCATGAGGGTCTGATTAA
>JBFKMY010000301.1:0-3387 GCA_041629615.1 Thermodesulfovibrionia bacterium
GAAACATTTGAGAATCGTTCGCAAGCCGTCCAAAGAGAGCAGGCCCTCAAATCTCTTCATAGAAAAGATCTCCTGCTACAGATGACTCGCTCGGGCAATTCATCAGCCTCACACGTTCAGAGGCCTTCCAAACTTCAGTCGGGATCCATCCCGCCATTTTTTAAGGATTGAACAATCCTGTACTCAAATACCTGTCACCGCGGTCGGGAAATATAACGACAACCTTTTTTCCTTCTCCTAATTTTTCGGCAACCGTAAGGGCCGCCCATGCTGCTGCGCCGGATGAGATTCCTGCAAGGATACCTTCCTCCCCTGCTAACCGCCGGGCCATCAATGCAGCGTCTTCATCAGCAACAGGGATCACTTCATTATAAATACGTGTATTCAATATGCCCGGAAAAAAACCTGCACCGAGTCCGGCAATTTTATGGGGCCCGGGATTCCCTCCTGACAGGACAGGTGATGCAGCAGGCTCGACCGCTGCTATCCATGTATCGGGGTTTTTCGATTTTAATACCTCTCCCACTCCCGTAATGGTCCCTCCTGTGCCGACACCTGCAACAAAAGCGTCAACAGGTGATTCAAAGGCATCAACGATTTCAACTGCTGTGGTCTTTCTGTGAATTTCAGGGTTTGCAGGATTTTCAAACTGTATGGGCATAAAATAATCGGGATTCTGCCTGAGGAGAATTTCTGCCTCTTCCACTGCCCCCATCATCCCCGAGGTGCCGGGGGTCAAAATAACTTCAGCACCGTAGGCCTGAAAGATGAGACTTCGTTCTACTGACATGGTTTCCGGCATGGTAAGGATTAATCTGTATCCCTTAACGGCTGATATTAAAGCAAGGCCAATCCCCGTATTGCCGCTGGTGGGTTCTATAATTGTCCCGCCCGGTTTAAGTTTCCCCTCCTGCTCGGCTGTCTCGATCATGGAAAGGGCAATCCGGTCTTTAACAGACCCTCCCGGGTTAAAACCCTCGAGTTTTGCCCATATTTCAGCGTCTCCTGCCCGGGGAATGGTATTAAGCTTTACAACAGGTGTATTTCCGATAAGATGGATAATATTTTCATTTCGTCTCATAAGGTGTCCCTGGCAATGCCAAGACAAATTATATCACATAGACAAAATATACTTTTTCATTTATTCTGACATCAGGAACTGGCAGCTGTGATTTGAGAGGACAGTATCTCGGGCCTGAGAACCCTGTCCGCAGACCCTGATTTTCCTGTTGAAGACCATGATTTTGCTCCATGGTCGTATAAACGAATCATCAAAAAAGGAGCCAACCATGACCGGTCAGCTCCTGACTTTTCAACAGGCAAGAGGATGGCGCACATCAGACGCTGCTGACAGGTATCAGAAAACGTCTGTCAGCATACTGCAGTTTTTTGCTTCTTTAAATACTAAACTCGTACCGCTGTAATGATCTCTGAATTAATCAATCACTACAATGAATGTGACAAGTGCTATGGAGACCCATACACAGGTTTCAAGAAACGATACGGAAATTTTTGAAATAATATTCTTCATCTTTTATTAATGTCCTTTTCTTTATTATTATCTGTGTAAGTATCAAGAAACATGCCAGGCTGCGAAAAAGCCGTCACGTTATTATACCCTTTAAATTCAATAAGTTTAGATGCGGATTGTAATACGGAATGATTTGCGGTCTATCACATATGTGCCACAGCGGGAAATGATATGTGACAGAGCGCATTTTGGCACAGCGTTTTCCATGGCAACAATCTCTCGCGACCCTGGACTGGCAGAAGCCGGCCCTGTCGAGCTAAAAGGGACACCGGCTGTGCTCAATTATCCCTTGTTCTTTGTGCCAGAAGGGGTTTAAGATACGTTTTTGCTTCAATGTCGGTTACTATTGCATAGCCCTGTTCTATTGTCATAATACCGGGAATCCTGACCACGTGAAAGTTATCGTCTTCCACCAGATAGGCTTCAGGGTAAAAGGGGAGTAACCGTTCCCATGTTTCCCTTGCATAGACAGGATTGATCCAGGAACCAACCTGAATATAAAACCCGCCATTCTCCGGGCTGTCACTGTCAGTCAGCGACTGTTCCGGCTGCGCTGTCTGCGCGCTTAAGGACATGTCCCTGACGGTTTCCTCCAGTGCCTGCGGTTGAGGTGATCGAACAGGTTCCAGATGCACCGGTTCACTTTCCCCGGCGCTATCATCTGCGTGCAGAGATACTGCAGTATCAGAAATAATGAGGCTGGTTACCGGATGATCAAGCTGCACAGGGAGAGAAATGACAAAAACAACTGCAACCGCAAGGGCGATCAGGAGGGTAAACAGAATTTTCCTGCTTCGGGCAATTGTGACAGAGACTGCACCATCTCCTGTCTCCTGACCACTATGCACTATCGTGTCCTGTGCAGGCAGGGCAGTATCATACGACGCTTCTCCCTCTTTATTCCCTGTTCCTTCTCTCCCGGTCTCTGAAGGGGAAAGAAAGGATTTTACGGGAACATTTCCGACAGCAGACATGATTTTTAAGATCTTACTTTCAGCGGAATCGACCATTTCTCTGAATTTTATGCCCATCACGCAGTTGAAATTGTCAAAATTCTTCTTCCAGATGATCTCTCCTATTGACGATACGATCATATCCAGTTTAGGATGTTTGAATTTTAATTCGATGTTTTCTCCCGGTTGCAGATCAAAGGATTGTGATTCAAGCCTGAGTCCCCCGCAGGAAAAATCCCTTGTGATCCCAAGAAAAGACGCAGCAGGATTTCCTGCTGATTTAAACTCCCCGACAATATAAATAGGAAACCGGTTAAAGGCCCGTTGTTTGTATGACATACTCTCTTCTCTTTCCTGTCACATTGCATTCAAAGGGAAAGACATGATCATTACTATCCTTCACTGTATCTCCAACGTCCCGCTCTGGATAGTCAATGTGCCACCCGTTATTGTCATATCACCATATATTGAGGATATTTGTGTATTATTCGAATAGCCACAGTCATATCCAGCCTTGAAATAGACTGACTTGTTCTTATCAATAAAAAGATTTTCGACAAAGTCTGTTCCCTGACTCTGAAGAGTATTCATGTTTGCAGCATTATCATACACATTTTGGAGAATATCATTTTCATAAGGTGTTCCTTCAATTCTTGCCGGGAGGTTCGGACATGTGTATAAATATGTAATACCGTCAATGTCATCATGATCCAGTGTGTGTTTTTTTGTCTCAGCCGGTGAGACATAGCCATACATTGTTTTATCAGTATCAGCTCCCGTGTACAGATCAGCAAGGCAAAGAGAATGACCATGCTCATGGGTGCCCACATTTTGTACATCATATGCACCTGAAGCCCCTGTTGTACTCCAGCTGTAATAGGTGTTAAACCGGATATCACTATC